>JAQVMI010000202.1 GCA_028703735.1 Candidatus Cloacimonadota bacterium
AAAACAAAGCCGTCGGTATGCTCACGTGATAAGCCAAGCTGATAGCTGTAGGTATCAAAACTATGCGCACTGCCTATTCTAAGCTCTTGGGTGTTATTGCGTTTGATGACACCACCAAGCTGCAGCCAAGTGTTTCTGGAAGGTTCTTTGGTGATAAGATTCAGTATCCCGCCCATGCTGTTAGAGCCATATAGGGGAGAGGTGGGACCCTTGATTATCTGGATTTCAGCAATATTCAGCAGAGAAAGCTTGCTGAGATCCACGTTGCCAAAGTATCCGCTATTTAGGGGGCGACCATCTATCATGATCTTAACTTCGTTTTTGCGGAAACCGCGTAAGCGCAAGTTGCTTTCGTCTTTACTACCAGTGCTGGCACTAACACCAAGGCTTTGGGATAGCATTTCGCGCAGATTTAGCGAGCTTTGTTTATCGCTTGCGTCAATTAAATGCAATGCTCCAATAGCTTCAGAGGGCTTGCTTACTATCACCTTTACCGTGGGTAGATAATAAGTTTTTAGGCTGTCTCGCCCAATTGGTGAAGTAGGCAAAACACCAGAGGAAGATAAGGGGCTGCCACTACCCAAACTTGGCAGGATAGAAAGCAGCCCTATAAATAGTATCGCTATGGTATGGTTAAGTTTCATATAGCGTTTTTTAATAATCCGTTAAAACCTCACGTTCGTAGGTGCTAAGATCTGCCGGTAAGGGGAAACTTATGTTTAATGAGGTAGTATCTGCATTTGTGAAAGTGTAGCTCTGCTCTGTTTGGCAAAGGGTATCTATTGATGCCAATCGTTTGAATTTCTTTTCTCCGCCTGTCATGGTAGCATTGAAATTTGGGAAGGTGGTAACTTCTGAATTAAGCAGGTAATAGCCATCGTTGAACTTTTCTGCTGTATAACTACGGCTGTAACCATCTCCGGCGATGAGAATTAAAGTATCAGCATCTGCAATTCCCTGTATAAGATCAGAAAGCTTAATGGCAGGTTCTTGCGCTGGCGGTGAACTCCAGTTATCAATCTGGTAAATTGGCAGTGAATGTAATTCCACCATTTTAGAGCCAATGCAGGTAAGCACATCAACCTTGCGGTATAAGCGGAAGAGATTGGCGTATTTTACCTTGAAGGCACCAGGCAAGTTTGCGTTTGGGAACCAGGTTTTCCCTTCATCCGTGGGCACTACATACCCATCTTTGAAGGTTTGCCAGGGCAGATCATAACCGGCATTGCTGCTACTGCGGGGACTGTAACCGTCACTGGCAACAATTTCGTAAGCAAACAGCCCGCGGTAATCCACAGTATCTGGTGCAGCAGGATCCACAAGTGCATTTACAGCGGATTTGGTTATGAATTGATGCAGTTTGTAACCATAAACATTAAGGTCTGTGGGATTATCGTCCTTTTCGCTGCATCCGAAGGAGAGCAGCACCAGCAGAAGGAGTAATAAGGATAGCTTTTTCATTTTTACCTCCATGAAAAGCAGGAGGCTATGCAGCTTTATGGTAGTATACCTCTACCAAATAAACTGCTGTAGCCTTTCCAAAAGGGAGGCATAACCGTTTCCAGTTACACCCTATCGGTGTTAACGCCCTGCAAGCAAGTTTAGGCAGAAACACTCGGCTGGTAGCAAGCTTTTTCCTTTCCGCTTTGGTGTCAATAAAAAACCGCTTTTTAACTATTGAAGTAACACTTTTAGCTTAGGGTCATAAAAGAATAGGTAGCGTATCTCCAGATCAGCTTGCGTCAACCTTAGAGATTGCCCCCCCAATTTTCGTTTAAAAATATCCTGGCAACTCATCTTCTTGAAAAGTATAATTGAATCTAACAAAATAGCACTTTGCCCCGGGATAAGAGTGCAAAAAAGCGGTAAAGTGGTTTTGCCTGTCATTCCCGTACTTCACTTCATAAGCTGTAATACTTCCGCTTTCCTTAACCACAAAGTCAATTTCTTGTTTTGCTTTGCTTTTCCAGAACTTGATTTCACTTAGCACATTCTTTTTATGAAGCAAGTTTATAAATATCAGGTTTTCAAATAACTCACCTTTGTCAGTACGGATATCAGGAGCATTAAAATTGTTAATAAGCATATTGCGGATTCCTGTATCTATAAAATAAGCTTTGGGCATCTTGCGTTGCTCTGCGTTTTGATTGCTGAAAAAGGGTTTGATCATTGTTACAAGGTATGATGTTTCCAGTGCCAGTAGATAGTTTTTAACTGTTTCTGTGTGCAGATTTATCTCACCTGAGAGCTTTTGCAGATTGATTTCTTTGCCGCTGTTGATAGCCAGATTACGGATAAGTTTGTTTAACTGGTCTGGTCTCTCTATCCGGAAAATGTGCCTGATGTCTTTTAGTATGTAAGAGGAAACAATATCATTGAGAAGCTCTGCCTTATCCAGATCGTTGGATTTTAGGACTACTTCAGGATATCCTCCAAAAACCATATATTCTGCCATGAGTAGCTCCATTTTCTCTTTCCTCAAATGTAAAGGGAAATACCGCTCATGCACATATCCAGTTTCCAACAAATCTGCTATGTTATCTTCAGCTTTGAACCTGCAAAACTCAAGAAAGCTTAATGGGTATAGTATATGCTCTTCTTTTCTGCCTACCAGAGATTCCTTAAATTGCCTTTTTATCATGGTGGAGGATGAACCGGTGAGAATAAATTTAAACTCGTCGGAATGGTGATCAACCAATAGTTTGGTGGTTTTGGAAAAGTCGCTGATGCTCTGAACCTCATCGATGAATACGAATGTGCGTCCAGAAATCTGTTTCCTGTCATTGCGCAACAAGGCTAATATCCCTTCCAGGCTACCGGAAAATACTTCCAGATATGGAGCCATTTCGATGTCGTAGTAGAGGGAGTTATCAAAACCCACCTTTTCCATCAATCGCTTTAAAAGGGTTGTTTTTCCTACCTGTCTGGGTCCCAGAATAAAAATGGCTTTGGAATTCTCCATACTGCGCATGATTCTGTTTTCCAGTGTTCGTTTTATCGTTCGCATCGCTACCTCTTTTGGCTAATCGTAGAATTCTATGCATTTGAGACTATTAAAAGCAGCATTAGGTTTCTGTCAATGACTTTTATAGTCCATACCGTAGTTTATCCTATACTTTTTCACGGTACCTACCGTAATAAAGTATAGGAATTATTCCGATAATGGTATTGACTTTATTCTGTGAGCCCTACTCTTTAATGCTTGTCCAGTAACAAACGGAAGGGGGTATCAGTTATTTTTGTTCTCTTCAGCACAGTCAAAATCTATAGTCTGCTGTGAATCAATAGTGTTTCTCAACTTATATTTGTTAACTTTTCCCTGTTTAACTACTTCAATTGATTCTATCTCTTTCAGATAATCGGTCATTTGTCTGGTAGTCCAATTGCATTCCAGCTTTACACAAATCTCCTTTGAAGACAGTGCTTTATAGGAAACTATCGCGATTATTCTCTCAGCAAAATCTGGAGTAGTTTGATACTCAGGTATTTGCTTCACTAATGCGCTTTGTTCTTCGATGATCTTACCCTTCGAATCTACTGCAATGGCACCCAAAGAGATTAGTTTATCATTTGCATTGGCTTCAGCAATATCCTGTTTCCTTACAAAGATTGTTCTACCGTTGGGTAGTCCGTCTTTTACTCCTGACCATGTCCCCCCCGAATCTGAGGATTCTGCTACAAAGATGCTATTTGCCATACCGTAAATGATAGGATTTCTTGCCATAGCCAATTCTACTTTCCAGGGAGCTTTGGGATGGAAGGTACTTAAGACCAAAAGGTCACCATCGATAATCGGTTTGTAATATTTTTTATACCCAGAACCAAATGTTAACACTCCTTGAGGAAGTACAATAATGCTGTGTCCATGATATTTTAAGGCAGAATCAAGAGCTGCTTTATCTATTCCTTTTGCGAACCCACTTACTACAACTTGAAAACTATCAGAGGCATTTTTTGCTACAGTATCTGTAAAAGCCAATCCAGACTCACTGGCATTTCTGGAACCTACAATAGCAATAGAATCTTCTTTTAGCAGTATCTTGTTCCCTTTTATATAAAGTACTGGTGGAGAATATGATAGTTTCAAATTCGCTTTTAATATTGGTGGATAGTCAGCATCATTAAGGGGAACAATTTCAAAGCCTTGATTGTATAGATTTTCGGCTAAAAAAGCGTTGTTGGCAATTTGAAATTTAGCAGCAGAAAGGGTGAGAATATCAGTTTCCCCTAATTCGTATTTTGACTTCCAGATAGTGATTTCCGAAGCAAAGAATTCTTCCAGATTAGAATTATAAACAACGTAAATATTCTTAATGAGTGTATTTATTTTTTGAATTGTCCATTTGGGTAGATGGGCTATTGTAATCCAATAAGCTGCGTGTATCAACATAAGATTTCTCCTAATATCTGTGTTAGTCCAAGTCTTTTTTTTTGGATGGAACGTATATCAATGACTCTCATTTCTTGTTCCCAAGCTATGCAAGAAAAATTTCATACAATATCTCCCCCTACAGTTTTAGCTAAGACTAACGGTGCAATCATGGTAGCTTTGCACTTACTAAGAAACTTCCCTACCTCTTTGATAGTGGCTCCACTGTCATAGATGTCG
>JAQVMI010000203.1 GCA_028703735.1 Candidatus Cloacimonadota bacterium
TTGATTTAGGGACATTCAAATTTCCGGCAAGCTTTTCGTCTGCATAAAGCTATCAGCTCCGGAGCTTATTAGTTGTAAGCTCCGGTAGCTGAAAACAAGATGACAATCGAGTTCGTTAATCCTGTTTTGTTAAGTAGCCATAACCATTGTAAGCAAGTATTAAAACTGCCATAGCTACATAATAAACTGATCCTATCCCGGAGGTGGTACCATCCACTCTGCTCATCAAAATACCGGGGAGAGCTGCACCAATTACAAATAAGGCATAGCCAATAATCCGATTAGAAAGGACAATTCCCTTCATGTTGATGAAATAAACAGCTCCCAGCATAAGGGCTATAAACAGGAGTGTAGTGCCTCCAACAATCCCAATAGCTGCACCCAAGCTCATATCTACAGGTAGATTTATCACGTTAGTGCGTAAGGCTATCAGCAAAGGAGTAATAAGTGCAACTGCCATTAAAACACCGCCAACAATCTTGGGAAAGAGAGTAGAAGTGTTTGCAGCGATTTCTGTATGGCGTTGACGCTTTCTCATGAGAATTAGCATAACAGCTACAACAGCCATAAAGAAACCTGCATAAGCCAGCACCATTATGGGTTGATTCGTCATCATCCCCATTAAAGATAACACACCGATAAATACTATCAGGCTCGCTATCTGCTTTACTTTAAATAGAGTATCAGACATGGATACCTCCATGGTTTATTCTTGTTCTTGCTCAATAACAATAGTTAGTGTGCAACTAACTTCCTTGTGCAACCTAACTGGTAAGGCAATCTCGCCAAGCTCTTTGAAATGCTTGTCCATACCAAGTGTGCTTTTATGAATAGTGATGTCTTTCTCTTGAAGAGCATGAACTATATCGTTCTCAGATACTGAGCCGAACATACTTCCATGTTCATCAACTTTACGCACAAATGCCAATTTTGTTGAAGCTATTTTTTCTGCAAGTTTTTTTAGCTCTCCCAGCATTTTTTGTTCGTCTTCAGCCATCTTTCCTTTAATCTCATTAAGTCTTTTCAAATTGGCTGGAGTTGCATATATCGCAATGCCTCTGGGAGTTAAGTAATTTCTGGCAAATCCTCGTTTGACGTTTACCACGTCACCCTTGTTGCCAACTTTTTCTATGTTTTGTAGCATAATAACTTTCATGCTGCGGTTCCTCCTGGTAAGGATTTTTCTTTTTGCATCCACATATCCCCAAAGCCGATTAAGACAATAAGAATAGTGGCATAGAGAACTATTATTATCATGAAGATGCTAAGAATTATTCGATTAGCAAAAATCCCTGCTAAGCGTTGCCACATCACTGAAAACCCGTGTAAAAAAGGGATCACACAAAGTCCAATAAGGGCGTTAAAAAAGAGCAGCTTCGTTTCTTCAATTAGATAAAGTGGCATTATGGCAACTATCAGGAAGTTGTATATACTCGGGAAACGCATATTTGCAATAGTATTTGGAACCTTCAAAGCATTTTGAAATAGAACAAATCCTATTAGTAATGCAAAACCCTGAGTTACTATCCACATGGCAGGCATTACCATCTTCCACATAGGAAGCGTTTCTGATAGCATGGCATTGTCCATTAGTGCCGGTAATTGCTGTTTTAACAGAACAATCCCCTGTTCAAAAGTATCGGCTTGATATGTTTTGAATAACTGAAAACGCAATAATCCATAAGCAACGATCATTAGGCAGGAAACCATAAATGCTTCGCTGAATACCTGATTGCGTCTTAGTAAACTTACGAATATCAAGGAAGTCAATCCCACAGAGACCATTGCATCAAGAGACATGATTTGCGTCCCGGGAGTTGCATCCAAAAAGAGCAGCACAATGGGAACTACAAAAAACAAGACAAGATGCTTCCAAGGGGAAGCCATGCTGTCTCCAATGGTTCTGGCAATATAGATCATCATTAAAATCAGCCCTAAAAAAGGACTCATGATTGAAATGATTCCGATAATCAGGGGATACAGGAACATCTATTCTATTACGTAAGGTATCAATGCCATTTGACGGGCACGTTTTATCTCTGCTGTTAACTTTCTTTGGTGTTTTGCACAGGTTCCGGTTAATCGGGCAGCTTCAATTTTACCTACATCAGAGGTAAATTGACGCATAATATCCAGGTTTTTGTAATCTATCTGGATTTCCTTGTTTGCGCAAAACTTGCAGTATTTCTTACGAGTGAACTTCTTTTTTCTATCGGTCATGTTCATTTTTTTTACTCCTTAAAATGGGACATCGTCACTTGTGGCACTGGGGTGTGCTGATTCTTCGGGTGGGAGAGGAACATCTTCTGTTCCTGTGTTACCTGCATCATCGCGGTTTTTCCACTCCAGGGTTTGGATCATATCAACAACTATTTCTGTGCTTTTACGATTTACGTTGTTTTGATCTGTCCAATTACGGGTATCAATTCTTCCTTCAATAATCACAGCACTACCTTTATGAGCCTGGTTGGCAAGAAATTCTGCCCATTTGCTCCATGCTACGCAATCCAGCCAACTTGTAACTGTTTGCCATTGATCAGCTTCGTCTTTGTAACGACGATCGCAGGCAAGAGTAAAGCGGATTACTGGAGTTCCTTTGGGAGTATACTTCAACTCAAGTTCGTTGGCAATTCTTCCACTACCGATAAACTTGTTGATGCGAGGAAGCTTGAGATCTGCCATAATTACCTTACCTTTTCATCCCGCAACACAAACATGTGGCGCATGATGTTTTCGTTTATATTGAACAGCCGTTTCAGGGTTTTTACAGCCAGGCTGTCCAGCTTGAAATAGTTCACAAAGTAGTAAGCTTCTTGAACTTTTTCGATAGGGTAGGCAAGCATGCGTCTGCCCCAGGGATCGGTTTTGATAATCTCTCCACCGTTGTCACGAACCATGCCAAGAATAGTTTCATTCAGGGCTGTTGCTTCATCGGCATTAAGACGTGGTGACAATATCACCATCAGTTCATAATCCTTTGTCATTATTTTCCTCCTTTGGACTAATGATTCCAGAGCCTTTTGCGCTGGAATAGGATTTTTTCCAGATACTATATTCATTCAACACTTGGTCGAAATCGTATTTGATAAAGGTATCCATAAATTTCGTTACGTTCGCTATAGTGGGAATCAGAAGTTCCCAATCTACTGCCGGAATACAAGCTAAAACGTAATCTTGAGCTTCGGCATCATTTCGTTTACCTATGCCGATACGAATCCTTTTTAGTTCTGCAGGAGGCAAAACAGTAAACAAGGATTTTATTCCATTGTGTCCACCATCTCCGCCACCTTTGCGGATTCTTAATTCGGCAATATCCAGCTCAAGATCATCGTAGATCACCAATACCTCGCCAATTTTCCATTTCAGAACAGCTTTTTTCAAAGCAACTCCAGAACGGTTCATGTAGGTATTTGGCTTAATTAAAGCAGTATCGTTTAAGCACACAAAATCGAATTCTTCGGTTTGTGTCCACCTCTTATTGTGCTTTTCAGCCCAACTATCTAAACAGATAAAACCAAGGTTATGTCTGGTATCTTGATACTCCTTGGTAGGATTTCCCAATCCAATTATCAGTTTCACTTATAAGGTTATTTTTCTGTTTCAGTTGTTGGAGCAGCGTCTTTCACTGCTTCAGATTTCTTTGGGTGAACAACAACCAGGGTAACATCATTATGATCTTTGTATTGCCAGTTACCTTTGGGAAGATCACTTACATGAAGGCTATCGCCAACCTTTAAGTTAGTAACATCAAGCTTCAAATCTTCGGGAATATTGGCAGCTTTACAAGTGATTTTAACGGTATGCTGTTGGGCATCAAGCATTCCACCTTCTTTTGTTCCAACTGCTTCACCGATGAACCTAATGGGCACGTCAAATTCAATCAAATCATCAGCATCTACCATCAAGAAATCAAGATGCAAGAAATTGCGGGTTACCGGATGAATCTGCTTCTCTTTCAATAAGGTGTGATATTTCTTACCTTCGCAGGCAATTTCCCAAAAACACACTTCCGTGAAGCTCTTTTTGAATAATTGGGTAAATTCAGCTTTGTTAATGCTGATAGACAAGCCTGGCATACTGGGTCCATAAATAATTGCTGGTATCTTCCCATCAGCTCTCAGATTTGTCAAATCTGATTTCTTAACAGTGTGTCTTTGGTCGGCGTTGAGAGTAAATATCATTTATTCCTCCATCTCGTAATTATTTTTTGTTTCAATTTGCGGTGCCATGGATTTCCTTAGAAAACCCACATCAACTGTAAACTACCTGAATAAGATACTTATCGACTCTTCTATATGTATTTTTTTTATCGCTATGGCAAGCATTTCCGCAATGGAAAGCTGTACAATTTTTGCACATTGCTGCTTTTCCTCAGTAAGTGCTATCGTATTGGTAATGAATAGCTTTTCTATGGGGCTTGCCTCTAAATTAGCCACCGCATTACCGCTTAAAACCCCATGTGTACAAGCAGCATAAATCCGCTTCACACCAAGCTTTTCCAGGGCGTAGGCTACTTTTATCAAGCTTCCACCTGTGTCTATTATATCATCAAATAGTATGGCTGTCTTACCGCAAACATCACCAATGATATTAAGT
>JAQVMI010000204.1 GCA_028703735.1 Candidatus Cloacimonadota bacterium
TAAAAGTTTTAGATGAAGATAAGCTGATGACAGTGCTAATTGAAGAAGGTGAGGATTGGTCTTGTTATTGGACAACTGAGGCGCGAACCAAGTATCAGCAAGCACTTGAACAATCAATCACTTACGTTTGTTATGATGAAGAAGTGCTGTGTGGCTTTTCCAGGTCATTAGATGATTGCGGATTCTATGTGTATGTATGTGATTTGCTGGTAAAGCCAGCTTATCGAGGTAAAAACCTTGGCAGGAAACTAATGGAGTGCATTGCCAAAGATTACCACGAGCAAACAGTATATGTGATGTCTGATGTTGATGAATACTATAGGAAGCAAGGTTACCGGCGTGAGGGATCAGTGTTTGAAGTCTCTCCTGATGCATTATACTCTAATGACATCTTATCCTTAGAGGAGATAACAAAATGATTCAATGGTACGAAAAGCTTTTTGCAAACAGTGGACTAACTTATGATGAAGAGCAATTTACGTCCGGCACTTTGGGGGAATGCGATTTTATCGAATCTGAAGCTATAGGACTATCCAGGATTCTGGATATTGGCTGCGGAACAGGAAGGCACGCTATAGAACTAAGCAAACGCGGGTACAAGGTTACGGGAATAGACCTCGCCATGGCTCAACTGGAGCGAGCAAGGCAAAAAGCCAGTGACCAAAACCTTGATATTGATCTAAGACAAATGGATGCACGTTCCTTGAGCTTTGAAGCGGAGTTTGATATGGCAATTATGCTATGTGAGGGTGCTTTCCCTTTGATGGAAACCGATGAGATGAACTTTCAGATTTTGCAAGGGGCGTACAGGGCTTTGAAGCATGGAGGGAAGCTAATCTTCACTACTCTTAATGGGTTGTTTCCCTTGCATCACTCCACCACGGATTTTTGCAATCAGGATGGAGGAAAAACCAGTTATCACGGCAGCAGGTTTGATCTGATGACTTTTAGAGACTATAACGTAACTAAAAGCCAAGATGATGAAGGTAACACTATTGAAGTTGAATGCAACGAACATTACTATGTCCCGTGTGAACTATCCTGGTTGCTCAAAAGCATTGGCTTTGTAGAGGTTATGATATCAGCAGCGAGATTGGGAGAGTTTTCCCGCGAACATGATCTTACCCCGGATGATTACGAAATGTTAGTTGTATGCGTTAAGCCGGTGTGCCATTCATAAAGCAATTTGTTTGGCTATCATCATTCCTGGTCATATATAGTGCCATACATACAGGAGTTATAAAGAATCAGAGAAAACTTCGAATTGGCTCAATGTAAACTTCAAATAGCGAAACCCAAGCATTAATCTACCGGTAACCATGAATAACGCAAGGTCTAATAAAAGATGCAATCTCAGCATTACGTGAATGAATCGTTGTGAAAGCTTATTTCTATGGATTATGTCCAAGTGAGCCATGTTTGAAGATTAGGGTGACTCTTTGTATTAGCTATAGAAGTGCGCATTTCTTGAGTGCCATAAATAACATGTTTCATTGAAGGAATTAATATTTAGACCATTCTCTTCAGGCTACTCACAACACAGGATTGATGATTATAAACCCTCAGCCCAAACTTCAAATTTTACCATAGGTTGTTCACAACATACCAAGGCTGGAGCTCCTTCATTTAGAACTTCCACTACATTTCCACAGATCTCGCAGTAATACATTTCACGCAATTTAGTCATTTTTTTTCTCCTCTTTTTGGCTGGTTAAAAGTGCTTTTTGCTAATTGTCAATTAATCTGTTCAAGCCCGCGCCATTGCAATTCTCTATGGCATTGTACCTGCTTAGTTGCTCCACGGAGCAATTGTTTACTTCGGTAAAATACAAGGGATTCGTCCCCATCACCACCTGATATTCTACCTGCTTAGTTTCATATATATCCATATAGAAGCTGCATACCATTACATCCGAAGTACCATTAATGATGGTACCGCCATCCGCTTTGATGTTTGAACACAACCTCTATTGACCAGCGGTGCAAGTAAACACCGAGGATTTCCATTTCGCTAAGGCTCAAATTTGTACAGATCAAGGCTTTGTATTTCTTGTGTTCCGGATATCTGAAGAAACACATTCTGACGGAACCCAATACCGCCTGTGACTCTGGTTTGCGGGAAGATTGCTTGTCCAGAACCTCAACCACGATTGATTTGTACATGATTCCAGTGATCTTGTTGCGTTGCCACTTGCCGGCTTTTCTATAGAGTTCGCTTACAGTCAGATAACGGCCACCACAGAGATACTTCTGTGCATCACGTTTTATCATCGCCACCAAGTGTATGCCCCTGGAAAAAAGACTGCCAAAAACAAATCGCATGCTACTACTGCTGTTATACCAGCTATCCCACAACAGGTATTGAAACCGAAAGCCTCTCTGTATTGCACGACGGATAAAGGACTCGGCAATCCTGGTTTTTTTCTGCTTTGCCGTTCTTTGACGTTGCTCTGAAGGCTGCTTCAAAATAGGCACGATGATATTTTCCAAAGCATGATGCACCACTCTGTCCCGGAAAGCAGCTACGCTGATAATGCGCTCTTTGGGTCTCAAAAGGAATCTGATGCGTCACCCGGGCTTTGTGGCGGGGATTGCAAATCCCCCCACGAAACAGAATGCAAATCTGTTTTACATCCTGAAAGCCAGGCTTGGCAAAAGGCACAAAGGACAAAAAACAAAAATCAAGGGGAAATCCTGACGCAGCGAAAGCCTGTATCGTGGATGTTGAGAGTCGCATTGCTGTTGTTTCGAAAGTGAACGGCGCAGAAGGTGTCCCAGTGGGTCCAGTTACCACCGCGTAACACACGGTCAGACCCGCTGGTAGCTCCATGCGGATTAGTCTGAGCTCCACTGGGATAGCTGCCATAGATGTCCCAATTCCACTCACAAACGTTGCCACTCATATCAAATAAACCAAGCTCATTAGCTGCCTTAGTCCCCACAGTATGAGTACTGCCGGAGTTAGAATCGTACCATGCAACCGCATTGATGTCATTGCTGCCACTGTAAGTGTAATTATGAGTCAGATTACCACCGCGGGCTGCAAACTGCCATTCCATTTCTGTGGGAAGTCTGTAACCATTAGCTGTCCAGTTACATGCTACATTGGTGTGATTGGCGTTACTGATATTCCAGCCAGATGGCCAGTTGCTCGGATTTGTCCCATAAGTGCTGTAGCTGTAACAGGGGGTTATGCCTTCGTTGATGCTCCTTCTATTGCAGTACTCGATGGCATTGAACCAGGATACCTGCTCCACTGGGCGGTCGGTCTGCTGCCAAAAGGAGGGATTCACTCCCATAACAGCTTGATACTCAGCTTGTGTAAGCTCGTACTTGCTCATATAAAAACTGCTGAGGGTTACAGAAGTACCGTTGTTAAAAGTTCCACCCTGCACCTGCACAAAGTTTAACGGAACCGGCTGCATAGCCTGCACTTTAAGGGCAAACTGCTCGCCGTCCATGGGCTGTGCTTCATTACCGGCGTTCCAGATAATGTGTTTACCCGTTCCGGTGTGGGTTTTGCCAATGTCTCCATTTAAGAAAGCCGGGGTGGCTGTAACTGTAAAAGTATTTCCCGCGTCATTGGATACGCTGAGATTAACCCAAACGCTGTCATCACTGGCGCTGGATACATCATAATAGATATCAATTATTTTACTGCCGTCGGTGCGCTGGGCAGCCGTGGCATTGCTTACCACCGGAGCAACTGCGTAAAGTGCTGCCGTCATTATAACCACCAGGAACAAGATTGATGCTCTTTTCATTGTATTCTCCTATATTCTTTTATTATTTCAATTCTGTTTGTTGGATAACAAGCGTTTTAGTTCAATCCAGCTTACCGGTGCTACTTTCGTATCCATATCGGAAGACGTTTCATTCGCCTTTCGGTTGATTTCTGCCAGGATGCCACTAAGCCTGTCGTCATTTTCCATCACTGCCACCACCCGATAATACATGTGGGGGGCACGCCTTGCTACATTCAGATGCGTATAGCCTGTAGCGCTTTCATTTTCACCCAGATAATAATATGCAGCTTCATTATTGGCGTCGGAGGTTTGGTTATATATTACCAAATAGGTAGAAGGCGTTATTTCCGTGCCAAATATGTTCAGCGTTACCGGACTCCAGGTAATCAGTGCATCCCTGCTATTTATTATTTGCAAATTTACGTTTACCGGGATGGCAGGCGGGACATAATCTATGCTGAAAGGGTTTTGAGATATGTCACTGCCTGTATTGCCAAAGGCATCCACAACTGTCAAACGCACCAAAGTTTCCGCCGATGAGTAAGAAGGCAATTGCCAGCTATAAGAGCCGGTGTTGGATAGCTCCGGCTGAATGGTAATCCAGCTTCCGGTGCTTCCCTGTTTGTATTCAAGCTTTATGGGTAAGGCTGCTACATGGTTGTCAAAAGCAGTCCAGAGGATGTCATGCGTTTCGCCAATGTACCAAAACTCCCCACCGTTGGGTAACAGCAAATCTGCTGTGGGATTTACCGTATCGATTGTAATAACGGGGGTAACCATAAAGGGAGGACCTCCCAGCGTAAAAGC
>JAQVMI010000205.1 GCA_028703735.1 Candidatus Cloacimonadota bacterium
TATTCTGCAAGTATGCCCAATGCATCATCCGAGGACTGGGTTTTAGAAGCAACCGTAGCGGGTTTATCCTGGTCTGCTGCTTTGGTGGATAATCTGCGTTTTTATAAGGTTATAGCTATCAAGGAAGAGCCAGTAAGAGAAAGCAAAAACAAATAAGCTCTGCCTGTTGTAATCAGCTTTAGCCATACTTTTTGCATAAAGCATTAGGTATGGCTATTGCTGTAATAAAAGCCGGTAAGGCATGATATGGAGCACCCCTATATGTCTGGAGTCGATGCGGCTAACATCAACAATTTCCTAGGAGTTTTCATTTTTAGCCGCATGGACTTCAGCGTTCCTAATCGAAGAATTCCGGAAGAGGAAGATCAAGCCCAAAGTTGCATAAACCCGGAAAATGTTATTGGAGTTCAGTTAGCCGCAATAATCTATATAATTATTAGTATCTTATGTGGCTAATTGGACTTCAAGAGCTTGCCCGGTTTTATGCACAGCCTGAAGTCCAATCTACCTAATAATTAGTTAGTAAGTATGTAATTAGCTTCGGCAGATTGAACTCCAGTGCTTTATCTGGGATAAACTGAAAGCAACAACACCCCCGTATCGGTTTGTCTGATGCGGAAGTGTTTTATTCTTGCATAATACTGTAGCCTATAAACAATCCAACAGAACTGATTCACTTAGTTTCCTAAGCCATTTCCGGTTAAAACTTATATTCAGCGAGGCATACTCATTCATCAGAATTCTGGCTTTCAATTTTCTTAAGGGCTTCTTTGTTACGCAAGTTATCCAATGCATCAACTAAATATTTCTTTGTATAATCATCAGTTGTACTAAGCAATTGCTCAAGTTGCTGGATTATACTTTCGGATGACACTCCAATCTTTCCTAACGCGAAAAGACTATTTCTAATAGAGTTAATAGGGGTTGAAGGTGACATTATTATACTCATCAATTGATCTGTAGCTGCTGAGCCAAATTTAATAACGGCATGTGTGCATCCGATTTCAGTATCACACTTGTTGCTGCTTGGTTCCAGGCTTTCAAATTTACCTTGGATGCCCATAAGCAAATAGGGCAATGCACGCTTATCTTTTAGTTTCCCAAGGCTCGATGCTGCAGCGTTTGCTGAATTATATATTTCTGGGTGTTGCAAAACATAGATAAGTGGATTGGTGGCAATTGTATCTTGTATCTCTCCTAAGATAAATGCGGCTGACCTTGTTGCCCTTGGGTAGTATAACATATACGATATTAAAGGCTGGACTGCCGATTTTCCAGCTTTTATCAAAACAGCGCTTGCCTTAGCACTTGGACTTGTTTTCCCTATTCCTCCACGTTGATATTCAAGCTCTGTGTTATCGGGTAGTAGTTCTATAAGAGCTAACATGATCTGATTCATATTGTAACGGTTGTTTATTGCTTCCATAGCCGCATAGGCCCTTTCAACAGCATCTCGTCCCCTAAGCCGATTTATTAGTGAATATTCAGGATCTTTGGCTTGGGTTTCGGCTTTAAGTAGTTTTTGTTTGTAAGAAGCCCAGCTTAACGCATGCAGTGATGTCACTGCTTTTGTGACTTTTTTGCTTTGAGGATAAGATGCAATAAAATCTTGATATGCCTTTTCAGAGTTGATCTTCACCACTCCTTCCCAGGCATTTTCTGCTGCCAATGCCTTATTAGCCTGCATTATGTATTTTCCTGAGGGATATAGGGCAAGGTATTGCAAGTATGCTGATTTGGTTCCTGTTTGGTCAGATTCATTCCAAATCAGTGTCTCAATCTCTGCATTGGCTTCGTTTATATGCATGCCTTCTGGATAGTTAGTGATATAGTCCTGATACAGTTTCAAAGTGTTTTGGGTCTGGGCTTGATTCCAAAGAAGCAGCTCAATCTTTCCCTGAGCTTCGTTACAATACTGCCCGGTTGGATATGCTGAAATGTAAGCTTTGTAAGCGGACAAGATATCATTTTGTTTTGCCTTTAGCCATACTATGCTTTCGATTCTCTTTTCAGCTTCAGCCTTATGTAATCCAGATGGATACATTGAGAGATAGTCCTGGTAAATTTCCTGGGTATTCTTTTGCAGCGCGAATCCCCATTTTAGCTCTTCAATTTTTATTAATGCTTCTTCTGTGTATTTGCTATCTGGATACCTGGTCAGGAAGTTGTGATATTCTTGCAGATTATTAGCCGATTTGGCCCGGTTCCATCTGGTGTTGATAGTAGAGCAACCTGTTAAAGTCAAAAATAACATAATTAGCAATACTATCAATTTCTGACGGAAGCTATCTATGAACCTTTTCATGCTTTCTTCTCCTGATAATTGTCAATTGACATTTTATATACTACATCTATCTCCCTCTGTATCTCCATCGTTTTGGCAAGGGCGGTTACTATCCGGCAATAGTGGATGGGGTCTTCCAGGGTTTTGCCTTTGCGGTCTTTAAGGTATTTGTTCAGCACTTGGTAACCGCCAATATGATAGTTCCAAAGGTCTGGGGTAATCCCCTCAAAATACTTATCGGAATTTATCTTTACGGTCTGCTGGATGGGGTCAAAGCTAATTTCCGTAACCATGTCGTTATTACCTTTGCCCTGATACTTTGCTACTGGAGTATTTAGCAGCGGACTGGTCATTAAATGCAATTCGCTAAGCTGCAAGCCCAGGGCAGCCATAGCACTGAACAGCTCATAATCTTCCGTGAAGGGAATACGCGGAAAGTCCATCCTTAAGTACTGCGCATAACGCTGACGATAGATATTGCTGTATAACACGGCATAGATATAGTAGAATAGCTGTTCCGGCTGGAAACGATCACCCCAAAGCTTTTTGAGGCTGTTAATCAGATTGGAGTCGATGTTATATTTACGGGGACTGCTATCAAAGAAATCAAGGCTCAGGTCTTCTTTTATCTCTTCATTATTCTCTTTTTTATCGTCTTCAGGGTATAGATACAGAGGAAATATGTAAGCACTGGCGTTAGCTGTTTCAAGAATATGTAAATCAACCATGTCATTTGCAATGAGAACATGTTTGTATTCTATCCTTGTTTGTCTGTTTGTTATCAAACACACATTCTCAAATTGCATATGCTTCATTACTTCGAACCTGGTTCTCTCAATAAACCTATTCTTCATACCACTATAGTAAGTGAAGCGAAGGTCAAAAGGTCTGTAAAGTATAGGTTTTATATGTTCATCAGCCAATCCAGATTCCATAAGATCATTCTGTGCATTCTTAAACTTGTTGATAGAAGTGTCAGATTTCAAACTGTATATTTCTTTAGCACTTTCCACATCCAGCTTGGAAAAGTTGCTTATGGCTACCTTCATATTGTTCTTTGTATCATGGATAGCCACATCATCACGAGCTGTTACTATACCAACACTATTTACCGGAAAGATATCAGGAATTGATTTCCACTTTAAATAGTGTTCATTGCCTGTTTCTTCGGGATGGAAAAGGTAAAATGGGCTGGTAGGGTTAACATCATTATAGTCATCAGTATTGAAAGTGTTATTATCTAACCAGTCATATTTAGCTTTACGCAAGCCAAACAATTCATGATGACACACTTTGGGGGTGGCAAACTCCTGTTTGCCACAGAGGTCGGAGACCTCTTTTTCAGGCAGCTTTGCTGCCTCTGCCAATCGGGAGATTGGCAGCCCCTTCATTGGCAGACCCTTCTTTGGCAGCCCTGCATCATTCTTCACCATCAGGACAATAGCTGTGCCTTGTTGGATATCAAATACGTTTTCATCTTTGCTGCCATCCGCACACTTTTCCTTTTTCTTGCTATTGCCATGCAGATCAAGGATATAGATTTCATCAAAGGTATGCATCAGGCTTTGGCGCATACCCCGAAAGGTGGGGTTATCCAGATAGCCGTGATTGGTTATCATTCCCACAATGCCTTTGCCAGCTTTATGTATCTTCCATTGGGCAAAGCGTAAAAACTTAACATAATCATCCTGTAGCCATTTGGGGTTCTTTTCTCCCAAAGGTTGTCCATCCACCTGATAATAATCTTGAGCACCATCCAATCCAGTTTTAAGTAGCTTTTCCGTCCATTCATTGCTATTTTCACTGGCACCGCTATAGGGAGGATTGCCCATAATAACTAAAATAGGGTCTTGATGTTTTATCTTGTTTGCCATCTGGCATTCCAGGTTAATATCTTCGGCAATATAGCCGGACACTATTTGCTCTGAATCCTTTTCCAAGGTATTAGAAAGATACAGCTTAAAGCGTTCATCATCGCTCATTTCATAGCCTATTTCTGCTAATAAATAGCCAATCTTCAGGTGACCAACCGTGTAAGGTGCCATCATCAGTTCAATGGCATAGAAGTGGGGCAGGATGTGTTCTTTAATCAGCTTATGGATGTTTCCATCGCCATACTTTGCTATATACTCATCTATGGCAGTGCGGATTGCCACTGCGGGGAAGGTAAGCGTTCCGGCAGCAGGATCAAGCAGGGTTACATCAAAGGAAGCC
>JAQVMI010000206.1 GCA_028703735.1 Candidatus Cloacimonadota bacterium
AACCCCTATGTTTAACGAATTATATTTACCGGCAAGATGCAAGCCCAAATCCACAGTACCCAAAAACTCTCCCAAAGGATAGCGTTTGATCTTGTAAAAACCTGTGGCTGCATCTAAAAATAGCACCTTAAGAGAGTTATCCATATATTACCTCGCTCGCCATTAATTACCTGGATGCCATTTTTGTCAAGCTTCCCCTGGATAATACTGGCATACCCCATTAATCTGTCAAATCCGTGTGCCTATTCCTTTTTTTTGGTGGTATTCCAAGGGTGAAATATGGTTCTCTTTCATAACGAGTGGAGATTATTTTACAAGGATTTCAGGATTAAGAGGATTTCAGGATTTTAACTATGAAGTGAGCCTGAAACATGATAGCAAAGTTTAAAACCGGTTTGAAAACAGCTTGAGTCCCGTAGGGACGGTATTTCAGATAGCACTGCGATCCCGAACGCGTCACCAGAGTCCCGTAGGGACGGCATATTTGGAAGACTAAAATAGAAGTAAAAATAAACCTGCCATAGCCTAAATGTGTTGCCACAAAAGGGTGTAGGCTGTTGATAAACCCCGAATTTCGGGGTTTAGGATGATAGGCGGTGGTTTCAACCACCGTGTTTTGGATATATATCTTCCTGTTATTCTTTAGCCTCCCTCCCTCCTTAAACATAAACTGCGTCTATGTTTAAGGAGGGAGGGAGGATGGTATTCTTGTAATGCTTCGGTCATCTTTACACGTGGGATAAATCACCACGCCTATTATCCGACACCGGTTAAAAACCGGTTTGTCAACCGCCTGCTTGCCAACTGAAGATTTCTTGTCTTGCAGGATTGGGGTTACGCATGCAAACAACCTTGCACACTGCATCAGGATAAGCTCTTTTAAAGGCGGCGAAGGATACTGATTTATCACCGGAGTATTTAGTTTCCAAAGCCAGTAATTTCGCAGAGCCGGTAACGATGAAATCAATTTCCTGATGACTTCTGGTTTGCCAATAGCGGATTTTCTGATCCGGCTTAACGTTATGGAAAAGGTGGGAATGCATGTAATTCTCAACCAACTCACCTTTGTCACTCCGCAGCTCCAGTTCGTTCAGATTATCTATTAGCAGATTACGCACTCCCGTATCCACAAAATACAGCTTATTCATCTTCTTAAGCTCTGTAGATAGGTTTTGATAGAATGGTTGCAGTCTGCGGATAATGTAGCATTCTTCCAGGATATTAAGATACGCCTGGATGGTCTCGCGATGAAGCCTTGTTTCTGTTGCAAGGCTTTGTTGATTTATACACTTACCAATATTTGCAGCAAGATACCTAACTAAATGGTTTAGTTGCTGCGATTTCTCTATTTTAAACAGGTCTTTAATATCCTTAAGAATGTAAGAATTTACGATGTCTGTTAATACCTGTCGTTTATCTTCCCGGGTTTGCTGTTTAACAACTTTTGGGTATCCGCCATAGATTATGTAATCCTGCAGGTAGTCCTCCAGGGCAGATAGCTTTTCCATAGGGATAGAATCCGGCTCGTGAACAAGCATATCCGAGAGCTTGTCCTCCTCCCTGAAGCGTAAATACTCATCAAATGATAGGGGAAAAAGCTCATAAACAAGCTTCCTGCCTACCAGGGACTCCTTAAATTGATACTTGATAAGTGCAGAGGATGATCCGGACATCACCAGCTGGCATTGACCGGAATAATGATCCACCATCAGCTTCACAATATGGGAAAAATCGCTGAGGTATTGAACTTCATCTATAAAAACATAGATACGGTCATTTTGTTTGGGGCGATGGTAGTTCAGGTATTTTAGGATTTCTGTGATACCCGTGCTAAAAATCCGTAAAAGCTCCGGAAACTCCAGATCTATATATATAGAACGATCTTCACCTACTTTATGCATCAGTTGTTTAAGCAAGGTAGTTTTACCGCTTTGCCGGGGACCCAGGATAAACAGTGCTTCCGGTAGCTGAAGCTTAGGCTCAATGGCTTTGCAAAGATTACGTGGATAATCCATCTCCACCTCCTGTGCGCATAGTTTGTACACCATACAAAATGTCAAGACATTTTGTATGGTGCTACCGTAATTTTGCACGGATATTTCTTACACTGTGATTGGCGATTAACGAAGCCGGGAAGGCGAGATAGCATAGCAAAGTTTAAAACCGGTTTGTCAACAGCCTGAGTCCCGTAGGGACGGTATTTCAGATAGCACCACGACCCCGAACGCGTCACCAGAGTCCCGTAGGGACGGCATATTTGGAAGACTAAAATAGAAGTAAAAATAAACCTGCCATTGCCTAAATGTGTTGCCACAAAAGGGTGTAGGCTGTTGATAAACCCCGAATTTCGGGGTTTTGGATGATAGGCGGTGGTTTCAACCACCGTGTTTAGGATATCTATCTTCCTGTTATTCTTTAGCCTCCCTCCCTCCTTAAACATAGACTGCGTCTATGTTTAAGGAGGGAGGGAGGATGGTATTCTTGTAATGCTTCGGTCATCTTTACACGTGGGATAAATCACCACGCTTAACATCCGACACCGGTTAAAAACCGGTTTGTCGACTGCCTGCGCCCCTAAAGGATTTACAAACTCAGGCTATCTTCCGAGGGACTCCGTTACGCTTTGAGCCCATTGTTAGTTGTTTCGCGCTTTCTATGCTTTTCTCTTCCCCATCGTAGCATGGGAATGCAATCCACTTCACCCACTGCTACTCTACTAACTTCTTGAAGTCTGGATCTTCCCAATATGCTTTGAAATGAGCATCTTTCGAAGCTCTATCTTTTAACTTAACATCCAATAGGATTGTTGTTGTCAGTGATTCCATCATCATACCTTTCATTTCTAACATTGCATAACAACTGGAATTGCCAAACCAGGCATATGCATATCCAGGTTGTAAACGAATTGCCTCATCAAAGCATTTTATTGCTGCCCCAGGACGTTTATTACTGACAAGAGCAATTCCTTTATTATACCACGACTCAGCATAGAGAGGATTTAACATAACCGCCTCATCAAAACACCTGATTCCCTCTTCTATCTGTTTCATTTTTACGAGAAGAGCCCCTTTGTTACGCAATGCTTTTATAGATTCTGGTTCAATATGAATAGCTTTATCATAGCACTTAACAGCCTCAGCAAGTTGATCCATTTTTTCTAGGGCAACTCCTTTGCTAATCCATGCTTCAGCATTATCCTGTGTAATGCGAATAGCCTCAGCATAACAATTGATCGCTTCATCTGGTTTTCCCATATTATCAAGGGTATATCCTTTGTTATACCACGCATTATCATAATCAGGTTTAATACGAATAGCTTCCTCATAACACTTGATTGCATCTTCAGGTAGCTCTAATTGTCTTAAGGCAACACCTTTATAAACAAATGCTTCAACATAGTCCGATTGCAGATTAATAGCTTCATTAAAGCAGTTAATTGCATCTCTTTGTAGTCCATTTCCGCTATGTGCAAGTCCTTTTAAAAACCAACTTCTACTACTCTCTCGATCAATTGAAATAGCTTGGTCACAATATGCTATACTCGTTTTAGGCATATCCATTAATACGTACGTCGCAGCGACTGTTAAATAAGGACTGGTGGTGTTATCCAGTTTAGTACATATTGAAAACTCATTCTGGAATGCTTCTTCATCTTTGATTATCTGATAATAGAGTGCTCTTAATAGGTAATTTTCTTTATCAAGGTTTTCGCCAAGTGTTTCCAACATTTCCGTACTATCCACATATTCTTTTAACAACTTGGCGGCTGATTCATCAGTACTGATTAGTTCAAAATATGTTTCTCCAATTTTAGTTACCCTTTTACGAATACGTTTGCCTATATCAATTAGCTTTTGAATACGGTTTTCGTACCCATCTACAAATGTACAATAGTCACTTTTTAGTTCACTGAGCTTGGTTGCAGTATCTTTAGATTCTTTCAACTTCGCACTTATCTCCTTCAGTTGCCTATCGGCGCTTTTTTTCTGCAGTTCCATATTTCTTTTTATTCTGTTAAGCTGTTCTTCCGCTTTTGAAGAGCGTAAATAGGGTATCAAACCTCCAAAGAACGCTATCAAGATGCTAAACACGGAAAGTAGTATCGCTAAAGTACCAAGAAGCTTATCATGGGTATTATAATAGAATTGCTCCACTCTGTTCAATACTTCATTATTGCTCGGTTCCCCATCTGCCAGACGAGTCACCACCTCAATTACTGCAATCTTAGCAGAATCAGATGGTATGCTATTCTTTTTAAACAAATCTCGTATCAAGCCATTATACTTACCCTTAAACGCAGCTTGGGTGGTAATTGTCACTTTTGTGGAGTCGATTATCCCAATGTCTTTGCTACTGTAAGATACTCTTCCTAAAGTGCAGGTAAGTATTAGAAACAAAACAGTTACTATCCCGATAGCTGACGTAATCCATTTCAAGCACGTAATGATAAAGCCTCTTTTTTCTGACATAATTTCCTCTACTTAGTGCAATTT
>JAQVMI010000207.1 GCA_028703735.1 Candidatus Cloacimonadota bacterium
TGACACACTGCCTTTGCCAATTCAAATGAACGAAGCAGCTATGGCAGAAGAAGATTTACGTTTAACTTATCGCTATCTCGATTTGCGCCGTCCCAAGCTTCAAAACATCATTATCATGCGACACAGAATTGTGGCTATGATGCGGGAATTCCTGGATAAAGAGGGTTTTTACGATATTGAAACTCCCATTCTGATGAAAAGCACTCCCGAAGGAGCCAGAGATTACCTGGTGCCAAGTAGGGTGCAACCCGGTAAGTTCTATGCTCTGCCACAATCTCCCCAAATGTTCAAACAGTTGCTTATGATTGCCGGTTTTGATCGTTACTACCAAATTGCCCGCTGTTTTAGGGATGAAGATTTACGTGCAGACAGGCAACCAGAATTCACTCAATTGGATATAGAGCTTAGTTTTACTACACAAGAACAAATCTTCGATTTACTGGAAAGACTAATGCAAAAACTCTTTCAGCAGGTTTTGGATATTCCTCTTTCACTTCCATTTCCCCGCCTTTGCTACAAAGAAGCTATGGATAGATACGGGTGTGACAAACCAGATACACGTTTTGGGATGGAGCTCCACGATTTAAGTATAGTAGTGGCAAACAGCAGCTTTCAGGTGTTTAGTTCTGCTCTTCAGAGTGGGGGAGTGGTAAAAGCCATAGCTATCCCCAAAGCAGCCGATTTTAGCCGCAAGCAGCAAGATGAGTTAATTGATATAGCAAAGCACTTAGGTGGTAAAGGTATAGCCTTTGCCAAAGTTACATCAGGGACTCTGGAAGCGGGAATATCCAAGTTTTTATCACCTGATGAAGCAGAAGCAATCGTAAAAGAATGCCTGGCTGAAGATGGTGATTTAATTGCCATAGCAGCAGATAGCTACGATATTGTTAGCAAGGTATTATCCGGATTGCGTAATTCATTGGCTATCAAACTATCGCTTATTCCCAAGAACAGCTTTAACTTTTGTTGGATAACAGATTTTCCGCTGTTTTCTCCTTTGGATGGTGGTGGTTGGGAACCTGCCCATCACATGTTCAGCCTTCCCAAAGAAGAGCATATTCCTTATCTGGATGATCCGGATAAAATTGGTGATATCCTGGGTCAGTTATATGATCTGGTTTGCAATGGCATGGAGCTTTCCAGTGGCAGTATTCGCTGTCACAGATATGATATACAGCGCAAGATATTCAATGTTCTTGGTTTTGAAGAAGATGATTTAAAGGAGCGATTCGGTTTCTTTTTGGATGCTCTAAAGTATGGGACTCCACCTCATGGAGGTATTGCTCCAGGATTGGATAGATTGGTGATGATAATGACTGGGGCAGATTCCATTCGTGACGTTATAGCTTTCCCTAAGACCTTGAAGGCAACTGATCTTATGACTCAAGCACCTTCGGAAGTAGATCCCGTGCAATGGAAAGAGCTTCACTTAGCACCTTCAAAATAGCCGTTTTATCAAGCGGCAATAGCCGGGGATCAAATCTTGCTGCAATGGCGAAGTATTTCGCTGAAAATCGGAGCTCTGTTTCCATTGCAGCGGCTGTGTTTACGGTAAAAAATTCACCTGCTATTGATGTGGCTAATATGCTGGGACTGCATGTGGAAATAATATCTGCAAAGAACATGAGCTACTTTGAAACACAGCTTATCAGGATATGCGAGCAGCAATCCATTTCCCTTATTGCTTTAGCCGGGTTTATGAAGCTTCTTTCAGAGCAGTTTATCAGCTCTGTGGCTGTACCAATTCTTAATATCCATCCTGCCTTGTTACCCAAATATGGAGGTGCAGGTATGTATGGTATGGCGGTTCATGAGGCTGTGTGGAAAGCTGGCGGACAATTTTCCGGTGCTACAGTTCATTTGGTAGATTCTTCCTATGACACTGGAAAAATACTTGCTCAAAAGACAGTTGATGTTTCCGAATGCACATCAGCCACAGAAATCGGTAAGAGAGTTTTGCAAGCGGAGCATGCTTTATATGCACCCACAATAGTAAATTATCTTTGTTCTTCTCCAAAATGATTCGCATTGCAATATCTACCCTTGGTTGCAAAGTTAATCAAGCAGAATCTGCCTCTATCATCAGCCAATTCGATTTAAACAGCTACACAATCGTGGAATGGGGCGATGAGGCTGATATTTACATCATCAATTCCTGCACTGTTACAAACCGCACGGATTACAAAAGCCGTTACCTTATCCGTCAAGCTCTATCCAAAAAAGCAATTAATCCTTTGGTAAAAGTGATTGTTACAGGCTGTTTTGCACAACGTAGCGAGAAGGAGATATATGCTTTGGGAGAGGTGGATTATGTGGTGGACAATCAACAAAAGCTTAATATAGCCTCAATTTTAAAAGGTTTAGAGTTTCAGTTTGCAGATATTATGGAAGCTAAAACATTCAGCTTTGCACCTGTTTCCAAGATGCAACAGCATACGAGGGCTTTTCAAAAAATTCAGGATGGCTGCGATTTTTATTGTTCCTATTGTGCAGTTCCTTATGCCAGGGGACATTCCCGCTCTGCTACACTGCAACAAGTAATACAGCAAGCCAGACTGTTTGCAGATTGTGGGTATAAGGAAATAGTTCTGGGGGGGGTAAATTTAGGCTTATACCTGGATGGCAGTTATAAACTTGCGGACGTTGTGGAATCTATTGCCAACATACAGGGTATCGAAATTATCCGGCTAAGCTCCATTGAACCACAGCTTTTTAGCAACGAGCTAATTATCAGATTGAAAGCCATTTCCAAAGTTTGCCCTCATTTCCATATACCATTACAATCTGGTAGTAATGCAATTCTAAACAGCATGAAAAGACACTATAACACTGATCTGGTAAGGGAACTCGTTAATAAGATAGAAGATGCCTTCCCTAATTCTGCCATTGGCTTCGATGTGATAACTGGATATCCAGGTGAAAGCGAGCTTCATCATAAGGAAACAGTAGATTTTCTTGCAACACTTCCCTTGGCTTACCTGCATGTTTTCAGCTATTCAATGCGTAAAGATACTCCTGCTGCTCTTATGCCAAACCAGATAATGAAAGCAGAAAAAATAAATCGCTCCAGGCAGTTGCAGAAATTGTCCGATACATTTAAGAAAAAGTATCAGGAAAGGTGTTCGCAGGGGAATGTAACTCTTAGAGGGGTTGTAGAAAAGCAGTATGATGGACGCAGTGAATTTTTAAGCGATCACTTTCTGAGAGTACAGATACCAAGAACGGTTCCGATTGGTGATTTTGTTACTACATCCTTCAATGATGTATTAGTTATTAATGATTGAGTGTGGGTGGATTACGTATCTTCCTTTTGACTAATAATTTTGTGACAGCCGGCAATCTACCAATTTACACCAATTTTATTACTCATCTTTGCGAACTTCAAACTGTCCTCTATTACAAAATTGTGAGTTAAAACATAAGGCTCTCTTTCAAACTAAGTGGGTAGAGGGTTTTTTTTGCTTGTCATTCCTGCGGAGGCAGGAATCCATTTTGAATTGTTACAATGATAACGTGCTGTTAAACAACATATTACAGCATTTGCACAATGTGGTTTGAAAAAACTGGATTCCGGATCAAGTCCGGAATGACAAGAGTTACCCACTCGCTTTGAAAGAGAGCCAAACATAAAACAGCTATCGATAAGGGCTTTTAGGGATTTACTTTCCCAAATACTAAATGAGACTTATCGATCAGAACTTTATCTGCTTCAACAACCCTCAGTTTTAACTCAAAAAATGACCAGAGGTCACCTGTAGTTATTGTTCTTCGACGATAAAATCGCAGATAGGCATTAGTTGGCAGTTGCAACAATTATGGGTCATTTTTAAGTCAAGACCACATTCTTTTAACTTCCCACCTCATTGTCCAATGCACATAATAGCATATCGTATCTATCCTTTATCTTACCTTGCAGTAACAAAAGTAGCTGCAGGGTAAATGCAGGGATACTGAATGGATAATGTTATAATCAGTTATGATGCAAGCATTGATGAAGCAGCTTATTCGGTAAGGATTAGAAGCAAGGATGGAATACAAAACTGATTGAGAAAGCATAATTAAGCAAAACAACCCCTAAAAAGAAACCCCGAGCGATAAAACCCGGGGTTATAGCATCTTATTTGGAATTAGGTTATTTCATTAGGATCATTTTTTTACTAATAGAGTCTTTGCCATTATCCAGGCGATAAAAGTAAACTCCAGAAGCAACTTCCAGGTTATTGGCATCCCTGCCATTCCAGGCTACATTGTGAGAACCACGGCTAAGCATACCCTGTTTCAGGCTGATAACCTTCCTACCCTTCAGATCATAAATTGAAAGATTGTAGATGGCTTTTTCGTCTCTAACATCGAAGCTGATGGTAGTAGTAGGATTAAAGGGATTGGGATAGTTCTGCGACAAGGTAAATGGAACAGCTTGAATATTGGTGGGGTCGTCAATAGAGCTGGG
>JAQVMI010000208.1 GCA_028703735.1 Candidatus Cloacimonadota bacterium
TTCCAACTATGCCATTTACCAGGACAAAGAAAATCGGGCTCGAACGCTAAATTCAAGCCCGAATACTGTTTAGGTTAACTATCTATAACTATTTGGCTAACATCATTTTACCGGAAAGTACATTATTTCCGTTATCAAGGCGATACAGATACACACCATTGATTGCTTGCTTGCCGGCTTTAGTTTTTCCATCCCATTGCACAGCAGCCTTACCGGTGTTATCCGTTACTACATCAAGAGTGTTTATAATCTGACCCTTAAGATTGTAGATTTCCAATACCGATTTTGTATTGGCTTTTCCGGTTATTGCAATGCTGGCTATGGCATTGAAGGGATTAGGATGCACATTGATGCTGCTTATGGGATTGTTTACCAGATCATCATTGGCAACTCCAATATATACCACAACCACAGGTGAGGGATCCGACATGTAGGATGGATCACTAAACAATGAACAAATCCAATATTCGTGTGTTCCATCATTAACATTGGTATCTGTGAAGGTTAAAGTGTTAGGATTGGGAATTGTTTGAATGTTCAATCCATCACGATACAGGCGATAGCCAATAAATCCTCTGCCATCAAAGTACTGAGGTTTTTCCCAATTGCAGATAACTGTGTTTGGTGGAGTTAACTGTGCTGTGAAATTCTGGGGATAGGGTAGGGGAATTATCACAGGAGTGGGTGAACTCATAATTGAAGTTCCTGCAAGATTATAGAAATCTATGGGGGTTACTTCGAAGGCAAGGGCATAACCCACATCGGCAGTTGTAATTTGATATGCAGGGGAAGTAGCACCCGTAATAAGCACGGGGATGGAATCCACTATGCGATACCACTTAATCTGAGTAGCTCCTTCAATGTGACCTTCAGGATCGCTAAAAGTGTAGCTTCCTTGCAGAATTTGGTGTAAAACGGGGGGACCCACTACATTTACATTTGTTACTACCGGAGGAGTGTTACTAAAGGCTAACCCCGAGAGCATCACTTGAATAACGGGGTTATCAGGGAAGTTACTGGTAATAGTAAGTGTGCCATCATATACTTGCGCTATGGAAGGATTAAAGCTAACATTTACTGTAGTGGCAGAAGCTGCCGGCAAAGTAAATGTAGATGCACTGCTACTAAAAGCAGGATTATCAATACTAATAGAGCCAGTTACGGGAGTGCTGCCAAAATTGGCTAAAGTAAGAGGCATGGTATTGGTCGAATTAATAGAGGTATCTGGGAAGATTAGCATATCTGTGGAAACTGCACCACCGGTAGGCAAGGCATTAAGAGCGTATTTCTTCCCTTGCAAAATTTCCTTAGTAACCGTGTTTTGTAACCAGATTACCAGCTCCAGATTTTCCAGGGGCCAGGCAGCTAAAGTAGTAAAATTGATAGATACAGAGGTTTCTTCACCAGTGTTAATATTCACAGGAGTTCCATTCTGATCCGGCATCATTAAACGGTTTACATTGTCCACATCTGTTTGATTTCCCCAAACCACAGGGATGTTGGATTGGGTAAGGCAAGCATGTAAAACCACATTTGGGTTGCTATCTTCTTCCGGTTTGGCAATATTTACAATTACCATATAGTCGTTTCCGCTAATAGAGCCTGCGGCAGTTAATGTATAATGAGAGGGAACCGCAAGGCGGGCATTCACACGGGGAAGATATGTGCCATACATGGATTGTGTAGCACTACCACCCACACTGGGATTCAAACCGTCGAATCGAGCGGTGGGATAACCTGTGATGGCATAATATGAATTACGGGCATTGGAATAGGTATTGGCATAAGTATCACCATTGTGGTTTTTTACTATTGCCACAGGATGACCATTACTTAGCAAATCATGTGCACCCATGGCAGCACCGGGACAATAACCACACCATGTGCCGGTTCCGATTTCAACTACAACCAATTCACGTGGGACAGCCGATAATGCCGATAACAACCCTATCAGCAGGAGGAAAATGAGCAAGCTTTTTTTCATGTTTCTATCCTTTTACAGTTTATTCAGACCTATAAATTGAATGCAATTTTCGTTCCATGCATAGCAATATCTATCACTTTGGGTAAGTGAGATGCCTGCGGCAAGTGAGATTTACAAAGTGAGATGCCTGCGGCAAGTGAGATTTACAAAGTGAGATGCCTGCGGCATGTGAGAAACTCACTGCTTCAGCTCTCACTGTGCGAAGCACTCTCACTGCTTCAGCTCTCACTGTGCGAAGCACTCTCACTGCTTCAGCTCTCACTGTGCGAAGCACTCTCACTGCTTTAGCACTCACTGTGCGAAGCACTCTCACTTTTCCAGCTCTCACTGTGCGAAGCACTCTCACTTTTCCAGCTCTCACTATGCGAAGCACTCTCACAAAACAATAACCCCGAACCAGGTAAACTGATCCGGGGTTGTTAAGTTTAGGTAATATTTATGGCTTATACAATGCCCATGTCGCACATAGCGTTTGCAACTTTTAAGAAGCCGGCAATATTGGCACCCTTCACGTAGTTCACATAACCACTGGTATCTTTACCATTGGTGCGGCAGGCTTCGTGGATATTTTTCATGATGTCATGCAAGCGGGCATCCACTTCGCTACGGTTCCAGCCAAGGCGCATGGAGTTCTGAGTCATTTCCAGTCCGCTGGTAGCCACGCCACCGGCATTGGCAGCCTTTCCGGGAGCAAAGAGGATCTTGTGATTCAAGAACACATTCACCGCTTCGGGAGTGCTGGGCATATTGGCAGCTTCGCACACGCAGAAGCAACCATTGGCCATCAAGGTCTTGGCATCGTTTTCGTCCAGTTCGTTCTGAGTGGCGCAGGGGATGGCCACATCCACTTTCACTTCCCAGGGACGCTTGCCAGGGAAGAACTTGGCATTAGGATACACGTCGGCATAGTCGGAAACACGGTCGTTATTGGAAGCACGCAGCTCCAGCAGGTATTGCACCTTGTCGCCACTAATGCCATCTTCATCGAGGATATAGCCGTCGGGACCGGAGATGGTTACAACCTTGCCGCCCAGTTCATTGATCTTTTGCGCTGCGCCCCAGGCTACATTACCAAAACCGGAGAGGGCTACACGCAGTCCCTGGAAGGTCTTGCCCTGGGTTTTCAGCATTTCTTCGGTGAAATAAACTACGCCAAATCCGGTGGCTTCGGGACGAATTAAGCTGCCACCCCAATTGATGCCTTTGCCGGTTAAGACGCCGGTAAATTCGTTGCGCAGCTTTTTATACATACCAAAGAGGTATCCAATTTCACGGCCACCTACACCGATGTCACCAGCAGGGACGTCTGTATCGGGTCCGATGTGGCGATATAATTCAGACATGAAGGCCTGGCAGAAACGCATAATTTCAGCGTCACTTTTACCTTTGGCATCAAAATCTGATCCACCTTTACCGCCGCCCATAGGCAGAGTGGTAAGGCTGTTTTTGAAAATCTGCTCAAAGCCGAGGAATTTCAAGATCGAGAGATTGACGCTGGGGTGAAAACGCAATCCGCCCTTATAGGGTCCGATGGCGCTATTGAATTGCACGCGGTAACCGCGGTTTACATGCACTTCACCCTTGTCATCCATCCAGGGGACGCGGAAGATTATGGTTCTTTCCGGTTCCACAATGCGTTCAAGGATATTGGCTTTCACAAAACGGGGATTGCTTGTGTAAACATCCCATACGGTTTCGACAACTTCTTTTACTGCTTGTAAGAATTCGGGTTCGCCCGGATTCTTGGCTGCGACCTTTGCCATGAAATCATGGATAGTCATTTCGGTTCCTCCATGTATTTTTTTTATTACTTTAAGCCACTTTAAAAAGAGGCATTTTTATGTCAAGTGAAGGTTTTGTTCTTTGCCAGCAATTTCCTTTTGATAGAGGGAAGTTACTTTTCATCTAATATTTTTCCCACACTGGGAGCACGAAGTCTATGGGCTACAGGAAATCCTGAACCTAAAAGAGGACGCAGGTAAAAACGGAAATCATCGGTAATACCATTACCGGTGGAATTTATAAATTCATCTGGCATGTGTTTCGTTTTACCGGCAATATCGCTAAGTTTTTCCAATTGGTAATTCACAGAGTAAAAACCCGTGCGTTGAATGGAAATGGAACCATCCAGATTGTACCAAATGGCGTAATGAGCGGCTCGTTCACCTACTTCGCGGGCTTCACGCTGGTCCACATCGGATACACAGCCCATAAAAGAACGCTGCAAGTACCCAAAGGTATCGCTGCGAACACGCTTTATTTTCAGCTTGGTTTTGATCAAATCACATAAAAGATCACCCAGCATTCCCGAGCCGGAAAGCTGAACATTGCCATGAGCATCTTTTTCTATTTTTTGAGTTAACTTTGTAATAATTGGAATGCCATTTTCATCCACAATCCCTTCGGATACAGCAATTATGCACTTTCCATATTGATTGTAAACACGGTGTACATCCTTCAA
>JAQVMI010000209.1 GCA_028703735.1 Candidatus Cloacimonadota bacterium
TGACGGGCATCTGCCATCAAGCAAGTAACCAAGATCAGCATAATAATTACAAAAAGCTGTTTCTTCATGGTTGTCTCCTTTAGATAGAGTAGTTTTCTTTGTGATGCAGCATAAATGGATGTGATATTTAAGGCAAGAAAAAAGTACTGAGATGGTGAAATGGGGAGATGGAAAGGTGAAAAGGTGAAAAGGTGAAACAACCGGAGAGTTTGAGTTGCAGGATTTTCTCTCCGCTTTTCTCCGTGTTTCTCTGTGTTTAACCCGGAAAATGCTTTTGGAGTTCAATTAGCCGTAGTAATCTATATAATTATTAGAATCTTATGTGGCTAATTGGACTTCAAGAGCTTGCCCAGTTTTATGCATAGCCTGAAGTCCAATCTACCTCATAATTAGTTAGTAAGTATGTAATTAGCTTCGGTAAATTGAACTCCAGTGCTTTATCTGGGTTAAACCTCTCTTTGCTCTTTATACCAATCTTCAAGTTACACTAAAAAAAAAAGCCCCTCTCCTTGTTTAAAGAGAAGGGGCTTGGGAAGGGGGTAAATTACTTTCCTGCAACGCTAACGCCATCGAACATAATGGATGGCAATTTGCTGGAGCCCATATTGTGCAGTTTGTTTTCTATATCTACAATGTGGCTAAGGGTATCATAGGCATTTCCAGAGATCATGCAATCTTTCACTCTGCCTTTAATAACGCCGTTTTCTATGTAGAATCCTGTGGCAACACCCACAGAATAATCCCCGTTTAGCACATTACCGGAATGTGCACCCATCAAGGAATGAGCCAAAATCCCTTTTTCGATACCCGAGATCATTTCTTTCAGGCTTTTACTACCGGCATTGATGCTATAGTTAAATGCCTGTGCAGCGGGAAGGGCTTCCACAGATCCCCGGAATCCGTTTCCTGTAGGGGCTATTCCCAGCTTTTCTGCATAATTCAAATCGGTTGGGAAGGCTGTAAAGATTCCCTTGTCTATATAGGCAAATTTCTTTGTGGGAGTTCCTTCGCTATCGAAGCTGGTTGCGCTAATCATCTCGGTATCAAAGGGATCCTGCCACAGACTGAATTTATCGGAAACAATCTGCTCTCCCAATCTGCCACACAAAGGCGATACTTTATTATGCATATTTATGGGACTGGCAGCAGTAAAGAAACGTGAAAGCAGGGCATGAAGTGCCGTAGGTGCAAGGATTACAGGCATCTTTGCTGTGTCAGGAACCACTTGCTGTTTGCTTAAGATATACAGCTCTATCAGGTTGTCCAATTCTGCCCGATCTATTTGAGTGAACTTCTTGCCCAAATTGAACTTAAACAAGCCAGAACCGGTTCCCGGGAAGATCATCATGGCAAATATGGAGAATTCGGAGCTTTTGGCACTAAGTGATGTTCCTGCCGAATTCATTATACCGCTGTGGGCTATAGAGTAATCGAAGCCCAAATCTATCTGTCCATCGGTTTTGGCACTAATGTAATCAATTATCCTTCTGCCTTCTGCAATCAGATCGTTTTTGTTTACCTTTTCTATTTCTGCATCATACATGGTAACCTCTGGAACATCCTTGGTAAGGGGAAGCCGGAAGTTTACTTCGGTACCGTTTTCGGCAGATTGGATAGCCTGTTTTAGCAATGCTTTGGGATCCAGAAGGTTGCGGGTGTGTGCCAAACCCATTTTGCCGTTTTTTATTACACGCAGAGCTAAGCCTGCGCTCATAGAGGTGTTGGCTTTATCCAGCTTTGCATCGTTGAACGATACAGTGTCGCTGGTATCATCGAAATAAAACACCTCTGCCTGATCCACAGCTTCCGCAGCAATTTTTAGCAGCTTTTCCATTATCTACCTCCCACGGTTAAATCTTTGAAGTACACATGTGGCCCTCCCAAGCAGGAGCGGATGTTTGTTTGTCCTTTTCCACAGCCACCTGATTCGTCCAAAACAAAATCATTGCCAATCATCTTCACACTGCTTAGGGTTTTATACAAATTCCCCAGGATGTTTATATCGCGAATCATGCCTTTTATTTTGCCGCCTTTTACCACGTAACCATAGTTTGCGCCAAAGGTGAAGTTTTCGCCCGATGTTTGCCCACCCATTGCTTCGCAGATGTACAGCCCATCTTCCATTGCGGCAAGAAGTTCTTCAAAGCTATGCGTTCCAGGCTGGATGAAGATGTTTCCCATGCGCACAATTGGTCCATATTTAAAATCTTCGGCTATGGCGTGACCCGAAATGGGCTCGTTCATTTCGGCAGCAGTGAAACGATCGTGCAATCTTCCCGTTAGCACACCATTGGTCATAAGATTCACCCGCCTTACAGCCACTCCCTCATCATCATACTTGTAATAACCCAATTGATCTGCCATTGTGGCATCATCGATGATGTTCAGAATATCGCTCCCCATTTTGGCACCAAGCTGCATTTTCTCTCCGATGGCAGGCAGGTCGCGCACAATATCTGCTTCCGAAAAATGTCCGAAAGCCTCGTGAGTAAACACTCCTGCAATTCCAGGATTCAAGATCATGTTATAGGTGCCAGCCTCAATTGGTTCTGCCTTCAAAAGGTCTGCGGCAATTTTGGCAATTTCCAGGGCTTCTGCTTCACGATTACGCACTTTTTGGTAACCATTACTACCGCCAAAAGCCAAACGCACTGTTTGGGTTAAAGCTCCATCCTGGCTGATAACTCCTGCACCAAGCTTCAAGGTAACCAATTCTTCGTTAATTTCGCTACCTTCACTATTGTAAAAGAACTTGTTGCGGAAAACATCGTAATAATACACATCGGCATTGGCAATTTGTGGCTGATTGATTAGCAAATTGGAATAGTGCTTTACCAGGCTAACCTTTTCCGGTAAGGAAATCTGGCGAGGGTCTTCTATCAGCCTTGCCTTTACAGTGGCAATAACCTTGGGAGCGGGAGAAATTTTGCGTGGGCTGTCGCTATTAGCTGCCAAAACCGCAGCGTTTTCCATTGCTCTCTTTATAGCCAATTCTGCCTGTTCCGGTTTGGTGAAGGTAACCGTGGCAAAACCACCATTCTTCAATACACGCAGAACAAAGCCATCTCCAGTATTAGATCCGCAACTGCGAATCTCGTTTTTGTTCATTACTACCCGTTCCACTTGTTTAGTTTCGTAACGGATATCGAAGTAGTCGGCATCAATCTTGTTGCTTAGCCGCTTTAGAGTCTCTATCATGTATGCTCCTTTGTAATGCAGCATGGCATTACGGGTTTTAAAATTTTAGGGTTGGAAGGGCAGCGGAGGATTCCATTCCTCCGAAAAAGGTGGAAGGGTGAAAAGGTGAAAAGGTGAAACACGCATCGAAGATCGAAGGCTTTGATTTGTTGCCTTCGGTGTTCTCGGTGGTAAAAAAGGTGGAAGGGTGTAAAGGTGCAAAGGTGAAACACGCATCGAAGATCGAAGGCTTTGATTTGTTGCCTTCGGTGTTCTCGGTGGAAAAAGGTGCAAAGGTGAAAAGGTGTAAAGGTGAAACACGCATCGAAGATCGAAGGTTTTGATTTGTTGCCTTCGGTGTTCTCGAAGGCAAAATAACCACCTTTCATTCCGGACAATTTTGTCTTTCCGGACTTGATCCGGAATCCATCTCTTACCAAGGCAACAAGCCCGATTCGGAAGAATCTGAAAACAGGTTTTTGCTTCCACAGGTATTTTCTTCTTCGCCTGTGGGAGGCTTTTCTTTTTCCCAATGATATTCTGCATTATCCTTGGGTCGTCCTTTTTTCAAAAGTATCGAGATCACATTAATCATGTTTATCATTTTGTTAACCCGCCCTTTTATGGTTAGTTATCATCAGTTAATCCGCTTATGTTTTTACGCCAAAACTCCCTCTACAGGAGGTTGGGACATACTGCGACGATAAATGTCTTTCAACATCTGCCTGGCTGGGATAAGAGGATACCACTCCAGCTTGGGATACTGCATGGCTTTTGTGGCTATCACCGCTCCTATCAGTTTGGCGCATAGATTCTGCATGGTTTTTTCCGGCAGAGCGTGCAGAACATTCTCGCCCCATTCATAATATGCCCTCATCCCTTTGGGAGTAAGCTCCATTGCGGTATTGGGCTTTCTGCCGATAAAAGATTTGTTTATCCTTATATATCCACTTTCCTGCAGCTTGTTCAGATGCGTGGTGATATTGCCGGAAGTTAAGCCGGTTTGCCTCATAAGCTGCAAATAATCCAGCGATTTTGTGCGTGCCAGCAGATAAATAATCATCAACCGGGCTGGATTATGAATTCCGGTATCCAGATTACCAATGCTGTTCAGGCTATTTTGCTCTTTCATTGCTCTTTGCTCCTTCTGAATAAAAAACTTTACTGTCTGTTGCACGAGCCAGTCAAAGTATCTTGAAATTCAAGATGGATTTTTTGTCAAGCAAAATCTGCCTAACCCCTGTTTTATAC
>JAQVMI010000210.1 GCA_028703735.1 Candidatus Cloacimonadota bacterium
CATTCCGTGAGATTCTATACCTCTTATTTTGGCTTTGCTAATGGTGATTTCTGCCAAAGAACTTCCCGGCAGAGCAATCAACACCATCAAACCAGCTTTGCAATTTGGAGCTCCACATATAACCTGGATATATCCATCTTCACCCTTTTCAGGATAGGGATAGCTGCCAATATCTATCAGGCAACGCTGTAAATGGTCAGTTTTGGGAACTGGTTCTGCCAAAATCACTTTTGCACTAATCACAGTTTCTGGCAAAGCAGGCATTCGGCGAATCGCCTCCACTTCTATTCCCGCAAAGGTTAAAAGCTTTTCCAGTTCATGGATATCCCGTGGTACGTCAACATACTTTTTTAGCCAGTTTATGGATATTTTCATCGTAGTTCTCCTTTGAACTGGCGTAACATACGCAGATCGTTTTCGAACAAGATACGCATATCCGGGATGTTGTATTTAAGCATGGCTATACGCTCTATACCGAGCCCAAAAGCAAAACCTGTATAAACCTCCGGATCTATTCCCACCATCTTGAACACGTTGGGATCCACCATTCCGGCTCCACCCATTTCCAGCCAACCGGAATATTTACAGATTCTGCAGCCTTCACCTCCGCAAGCAACACAGGAGATATCCATTTCTGCACTTGGCTCTGTGAAGGGGAAAAAGTGAGGACGTATCCTACTGGAAACGTTTGAGCCAAACATAATTGCCGCAAATTGGGAAAGAGTATCTGTTAAATCTGCCAAACTAATGCCCTTATCCACTACCAAGGCTTCAACCTGATGAAAAACGGGAGAATGAGAGGGATCTGGCTTATCGTTTCGATAGCAACGTCCCGGAGATATTATCCTGATGGGAGGAGGGAAGCTTTCCATGGTTCTAATCTGAACCGTGGATGTTTGTGTCCGCAGTAATCCACCACCTTCAAGATAGAAGGTATCGGCAAGATTCCGGGATGGATGATCGGCAGGTGTATTCAAGGCATCGAAATTGTGAAAATCATCATCAATATCGGGTCCTTCGGCAATCTCAAAACCCATGCTTAAAAAAACTTCATCAATTTCTCTTCTCACAATGGTTAAGGGATGAAATCCTCCCCTTGAACTATATACACCCGGCATGGATAAATCTGTAGCAGAAACTGCTTCTCTATTTATCCAGGTAGCTTCTTTGATAAGCGAGGATTTGGATTCTAACAGTGCTTCAATCTTTGTCCGGCTTTCATTTATCACATTCCCAAAAGCTGGTCTCTCTTCCGGAGGCAGCTCTCTCAATCTGGCAAACAAACCATTCAACAGGCTTTTTTTGCCTAAATATTGGGCTTTAACATTCATTATATCGTTCGGATTCTGACAGGCTGAAATATCAGATTCTGCCTGGCGGACAAGTTCGCTTAGCTGCTCTTGCAATGCTCTTCCCTTCCTTAACAAGATAAGTTCTATAGCTGTAACTGTTTTTGCTGTTTTCCAATTACTTTAGCGTAACTGGAACTCTTTTTTAGTCTCGTGGGTGGGCTTTATACCCACCCTAACTACCCGGAAGATTAATCCGGAGTATAAACAATAGACTATTGCGGACTATAAGCCTTTGGCTATTTCCACAAGTTTAGCAAAAGCAGGGGCATCATGCCAGGCAAGGTGTGCCAATGTTTTGCGGTTGATATCTATATTGGCTTTGTGTAAACCGTTTATAAATTTGCTGTAGCTCATGGCGTTTAAGCGGCAAGCTGCATTGATGCGGGTAATCCATAAGCTGCGGAATTGGCGTTTTTTAAGCTTGCGATGAGCAAAGGAAAACTGCATGGCGCGTTCCACCGTTTGACGGGCAACGCGGTATGTTTTACTCCGGCAACCAAAATAGCCCCGGGCATTAAGCATATATTTTTTTCTTCTACGATGGGCGGCGACGTTATTTGTAGTTCTTGGCATCTTTATTCTCCTCTTTTATAATCCCAGCATCCGGTAAACTCGTCCTTCATCACATTTACGGACGATTGCGCTGGTACGAAGGTTACGTTTCAGTTTTGGCGATTTCTTGGTTTTGATATGCGCACTTTTTGCATGGTGACGCACAATTTTGCCGGAGCCAGTAACTTTGAAACGTTTGGCAGCCGATCGGTTAGTTTTGATCTTAGGCATCTTTTATCTCCCTTATGTTTATACTTTCTTGTCCATCCTGCACAGGCAGGAATCCGGCTTTATAGATTCCGGATAATGTCCGGAAAGACATTGTAATGGCAAACCGATTTTCAAGATCGGCTTGTGGCAAAAACAAGATTGCCACCCATATTTTGCCCGTATGCTACAATATGAGCTTACAGGAAATAGTGATTCAGTTTATATTAAGCGCTTAGAATTTATTCCTGATTCTCTGGTTCGGTTACAGTTGTAACGGGGTTTGGCTCCAAAGCTTCCACAGCAGCAGGGATTTCGGTACTTGCAGCTTCCGGTTGTTTGGTTTCTTTGGCTAAGATACGATCAATTTCCTTTTTGGGGGAAACCACCATAGAAAGCAGATTACGATCGGATACAGGCTCGCTGTCTATATCCACAATGTGTGCCAATTCTGCTTTAAGTTTATCTAAAACTCTGTATCCCAGCTCTTTATGAGCCATCTGTCTGCCCCTGAAACGAACCGTAAATTTTACCTTGTTGTGCTGTTTCAGAAATTTGATTGCATTGGTTTTTTTGAAGTTAAAATCGTGCTCCTCAGTATTGGGTCCGAACTTGATTTCCTTCACTTCCACTTCATGCTGTTTTTTGCGCGCTTCTTTGGCTTTCTTTTCCTTTTCGAAGTAGTATTTGCTAAAATCCAAAATACGGCATACTGGCGGATCTATATTGGGAGATATCTCCACCAGATCAAGATCTGCTTCTTCTGCACGGCGTAACGCTTCACGAACGGAAACTACGCCAATTTGTCTGCCATCGGCACCAATTAAACGAACATTGGTTGCTACGATCTGGTTGTTGATCCTTTCTTTGGGAACTACTTCCTTGGTTCTGGCTTTCCCTTTTTTTATCCGGATTATAAGAACCTCCTTCTTACCGGAAATGAAGCAGGCGGCACTCTGTCTCCAGAATTCCGCCTGCTTCACAGTAAAGATTTAATCTTTATTATTTACATTATATAGCCTTGCAAACACATTGGCAACAAGGCAGAAGCATGCGGCTTCATTTCTTGGTGCATTACAATTCAGAGCGGGTATTCTGTCAAATACTTTCTAACTATAACCTTCCATTACACAAATGAAGTGATATTTTGGTTGTGTATTTTTTTACTTGTTTCCAAGGCAGTATCCACCAATAATAGCGGTAATCGAAGCAGCCAATAATGGGAAGAGCTTTCTATATGCATAGAGCTTCCCAGAAAGAGGAACGATAGTAAATGACAGTTACAAGAAGATATTCACATAAGCTATTTATGTGACAGTTACGCTCCTTTTATTCAGGTGAAACGACAACACTATCTTCGGTTAAAAGACTATTCACAACCTGGATATAGTTAGATTTCATTCCACTCGGTACACTTTTAACTTTTCCGTATTGATCTATAACAAGACAACCAGCATGTTCGAAAAAGTGAGGAAACTCCTTAGCCCATATTCTTTCTTTGTCATGTAGAACGGGATAAGGTATCTCTATGCCGGCTTTATCGGCTAACTCCATAACCATTTTCAAATCATAGGTAACATCTTTGATAACGCTATCATGGTAAAGAATTATGTATTGTACTTTGGCATTATTGATGAAAGGATTTTGTTTCTCATTAGACAAAAATTTCAGTACACTTACCAGGTACTCCACTGCAAATAACCAATCCTGTATTATCACTATCTTGCCTCGATATTTCGATATTGGTACCAAATTCCCATCTTTGTCGTAGAAATTTATCGAGCACTCCTCATCAAGCATATGGTGCTTACCACTAAGAAGTTGGCTTATGAATTTGAAGATACCCCCAAGCAAAGCCATGGCACCTAGCGCCACAAATATACCCCATGCATTATCCATAATTAAATCTCCTCTTAAATACTTTATACAACAAGAATGAGATAAACCAATAATTCACCTCATAAATCTGTACTTTTTCACAAACAGTACAGAGACAATTAACTTATTTCCAGTTTATAACTGAACTACATCCTGTCAACATCTTTCTTGGGTATAACTTGTGTACCGCATTACAATTCCTTGGGAATCCTTGAGAGAACAAAGAAATAAACGCAATTACCCTGATTAAAGACCTAATATGTTGCGATCGTAATCGCACAATATTATATTATTTTGCGATTACGATCGCGAAACTACTGGTTTTGGCAGTTTTTAAGCCACTGTTTCGTAAGGTGCAATCTTGCCAGGAACACCGAATTTATTCGGTTGGAACTGCCAACTTTAGTTGGCACTAAACACCCTACTACTACGAAA
>JAQVMI010000211.1 GCA_028703735.1 Candidatus Cloacimonadota bacterium
AGCTATATAAAACAGGAGTTGGTAAATAATCCGCTGCTGGAGCTACGCGAAGAGAAAGATGAAGAAGATATAGACGAAAGCAATTTTGAACAATCTGCCCCAGAAACAGATACAAGTTTGGAAGAAGCTGTAGAAACAGAAAACCACTGCGAAGCCTGAGCCGAAGCACGAGAGCTAACCGATATTCTGGATAATTGGAACGATTATCATGGTGGTTATGAAGCCTGGCATGGCGATAGCGAAACAGAACACACCGAATCGCTTATTCGTTATGAAGAAAACGCCAAAGATAAATACATGGAGCAGCTTTATCCTCTGGATTTACCAGATAATGAGATAGAATTTATAACAGATTTGATAGATTCATGCGATATTTATGGATTTCTGCCCAAGAGCTTTAACATAGAAAACCTGGCAAGAAAATATCGAATTCACAAGATTAGAGCAGAGGAATTGCACAAGCTTACCTTGAATCTTAGCCCCAAAGGAATCACTGCGAGAGACCTCGTAGAGTGCCTAATGGCTCAGCTAAATGAAGAACAGCTTGAAAGCCGTGTTATTTGTCGCATGGTGGGAGATCAATTCGAAAATCTGATTCACCGCCGCTATCAAAAGATTGCTTCTGTTCTTGGAGTATCCGAAGATACTGTGTTAACTGCAAAAGATCAAATAGCCAAGCTGGATCCCAAACCCGGATTGAGGATTCTGGCTTCCAGCGCAGCTTATGTGTATCCCGATGTTACTTTGAAAATCGTGGATGGAGAATATGTGGTTATTATCAACGACCAAATTACTCCCAATATAATAATCAGTCCCCGCTACAGGAAAATGATCAACCGCGGTTATTTTGACAAAGAAACCACTCAATATGTGCGCGAACGCATAAATTCGGCAAAATTCTTGATAAAATCCATCTTCATGCGTATGCGAACCTTAGAGCGTGTATCACTTTCAATTATTAAGTTTCAGCACGATTTCTTCTATCTGGGTAGCGGACAAATGCATCCCTTAACTTATTCTGTAATAGCGCAAGATTTGGGTGTAAGCGAATCCACCATAAGCAGAGTAGTAAAACACAAATATGCCGAAACCCCGTATGGGATTTTTGGTTTTAAAGATTTTTTCACTTCCACTGCCGGATTGGACGACGATTATCAAACAATATCACGTCAAAAGGCAAAAACACACCTTATTAGATTGATAGAAACGGAAAACAAGAAAAAGCCCTATAGTGATCAGGACCTGGTGGAGCAGCTAAAAGCAGAAGGGCTTAATATTTCCAGACGAATAGTAACAAAATACCGAGATGAACTGGGCATTTTGAACAGCCATCTTAGGAGAAGTTAAATGCAACATTATCAAGTGATTATTATCGGTGGGGGACCTGGTGGATATGAGGCAGCCATTCGTTTAAATCAATACGAAATTCCTTGCCTGGTTATAGAAAAAGCAAGGCTGGGAGGCATCTGTCTAAACTGGGGTTGCATCCCTACAAAAGCCCTGGTTAGAAGTGCAGAATTGCTTTCTGATATACGCGAAGCTGAAAGCTTTGGTTTGCCAAACACACCTGTTGCCATAGACTACACAAAAATATGGCAGAGGAAAAACGCAGTTGTAGAGCAATTAGTTGGTGGCATAGAATACCTGTTTCGCAAACGCAAGATACCTTTGGTGAATACAGAGGCAATAGCAGTACGCCAGGAAGATGGCTCTTACATTATCAGCACTACTTCCGGAGAAGATTTTAGCTGCGAATACCTTGTTTTAGCTACGGGAAGCGAAGCTAAAAGCTTACCCGGAATAGAAATTAACGAAGAGAACATCATGTCCTCCACAGGTATCTTGAAGCTGGAATCTCTGCCTAAAAGCCTTGCGGTTGTTGGAGGTGGAGTTATAGGATGCGAATTTGCCAGCATTTTTGCCACTTTTGGAGTTCAGGTAAGCATAATAGAATTTCTGCCACGCATTGTGGCATTGGAAGAAGAAGAAATAAGCAAACGCCTGGCAATCAGCTTCAAAAAAGCAGGTATTAAGGTGATAACAGGCAAAGGAGTGCAAAGCATTTCTTCCAGCCCTGAGGGGATGATTCTAAATCTTACTGATGGCAGCACTTTAACTGCCGAAAAAGTTTTGATGAGCGTAGGTCGCAACCCTGTTAATAGTTTGCAATGGAATAATCTATCCCCAAATACAGAACGTGGAGCTATCGTTATAGACGATGCCATGCGTACCAGCCTGAATAAAGTGTATGCCATAGGCGATGTTACCGCAAAGCTACAGCTTGCTCATACAGCAAGTAAGCAGGGTTTAATGGCTGTGGAGCATATTGTTAGCCTTATAAAAGGCAAAGAATCTCATATCCCGACTTTAGAATATATAAATATACCGCGTTGCACTTTTACAAACCCGGAAATAGCTTCTGTTGGTTATACCGAAACAGAGGCGAGGGCTAAATTTGGCGATCTTGTAATAGGAAAATTCCCCTTCGCAGCCAATGGAAAAGCCATGGCTATGGGCAATACCAACGGTTTCGTAAAAACCATAGCCCGAAAGGATACCGAAGAAATCGTGGGAATGCACATCATGGGACCTCATGCTGCCGAACTTATAGCACAAGGGGCTATCCTGATCGCCAATAAAAGCACAGCAGAAAATGTCGAAACCATTGTATTCGCTCATCCGACTCTTTCGGAAGCGATTATGGAAGCGATTCACGACTTGCGCAACCTCTCAATCCACAAAATTTAAGGAGGAATCTCATGCACATCACAATTACCGCACGTCACTTTGAGCTTACCAAAGCCATCAGAGATTATGTGGAAACTTCATGCTTAAAGCTGAAGAAGTATTTTGACCACATAATTACCGTTCATGCCACACTTGCCCTGGAAAACAACCGGAACATCTGTGAGCTATCGCTGCACGCAGCCAAATTTAGCCTGCAAAGCCAAGCAGAAGAGATGGATATGTATCTTGCCATAGATACTGCCATCGAAAAAATGGAAGGTCAGATAAAAAAACTGAAAGACCGGATTACAGATCATCAGAAGCGAGCTCTAAAAGACCAGTTTGATGATTATTCCCGCGCTACAGATATTCAGGTAAACTCTGTAGATCGTGGCAGGAAAACCATCAAAACCAAACGAGTGGTTACCGAACCAATGACGATTAATGAAGCTCTGGAAAAAATGGAGACTGCTAAGGAAGATTTCCTGATTTTTAAGAACATAGAAACCGATAGTATAAACGTTTTAGTTACAAAAGATCACGAGTTCTTTAAGCTCTTCGAGCCCTAAAACACTCTTAGCCTTTCCTGCGAAAGCTGGAACCTATTGATAAGGTGGAAAAGTGAAAAACGAAGTTAGATACAGAGATATGATGATGAATCTTGCGGATTTTGACCCCGCAGAATCCTTATCACATAAGGTAAGGCATCGTTCTATAGCCTTCCAAGCTTGTTTCGCTTTTCCACCTTTTACATTTTCAAGCCCTAACCTGCCAAATAAGGAGAAACTTTGAAAGAGATAACTGTCCGGGATTTTTTTGATGCCAAGAAGAAAGACCTTGCGCTATCGTTGATTACCGAACCGGAAACCCTGAATAAAAAGCTCGTTTCGCCTCATGTGAATCGCCCTGGTTTGGCATTATCAGGTTACTTGGAAGTGTTTTCCTCAGATCGTGTGCAAGTGTTTGGTGAAACAGAAGTTAGATACCTGCAAAGCCTTAGGGAAGAGGATTTGATTACCCGTATCCGTGATGTATTCAAAACAGATATTCCCTGCATCATAGTATCCAAGGGTTTAACCTTGCCTCCTGTGGTGGAGTATATTGCAAACGATCTAAATATTGCTCTGCTTTCCAGCCGTCTTGCCACGATTAACCTTATTGAGCAGCTTTCGCGTTATCTGCACGATGTTTTTGCTTTGGAAAAAACCATCCATGCCACTCTTTTGGATGTTTTTGGGCTGGGAATTTTATTAACGGGAAAAAGTGGTATTGGCAAAAGTGAATGCGCCTTGGACTTAGTACACAGGGGTCATAGCCTTGTAGGTGATGATCTTATCACTCTGCGCTTTCTGGATGATCAGCTTTTTGGCAGATCGGGCAGGGATTTCGGTCATTTCATGGAAATCCGTGGAGTTGGCTTTGTAAATGCAGAGCGTATGTTTGGTATAGAGCGCACCCGTCGCCAAAAAACCATAGACATGCAGATTGAACTGATGCCCTGGCAAGAGAATATGGATTACGAGCGCATTGGCTTGGCAAACAATTACGCAGAACATCTGGGGGTGAAAATTCCCATCATCTTTTTACCAGTCTCTCCCGGAAAAAATGTATCGGTTATTGTGGAAGTGGCTGCCATGAATATGATATTAAAAGGGGTTGGTTACGATGCTGC
>JAQVMI010000212.1 GCA_028703735.1 Candidatus Cloacimonadota bacterium
GAAACCAGTGGCAATCCGAGCCTGAAGAGCGAAAGTTCCTTTGGCTATAATGTTTACGCAGCCATCAACCACGCCGGATACAAGCTTCGCCTGGCATACTATCGCAACTTTGTGGAGCAGCTAATCCAGTGGCGTCAATACTACCTGAATGGCGTTAGCTGGAAGCCCTTCAATGTGGGCAGTGCAGACCTGCAAAACCTTGAGATTGAAGCACAAGCGCAACTTTGCAAATGGCTGAATGCCACTTCAGGAATCAGCTTCACCGATGCCTGTGACGTCTCGCAAAACCCCGATGGCAGCCCCTCCCCCACCTATGACAAAAGACTGGTTTACACCCCCAATGTGAAAGCCACCTTCAGGCTTGCCATAGGCGACGTAAAGCGCGGATTTACAGTGCAATACAGCTACACGGGAGAGCAATACAGCACCCCAGATAACCTCATTGAGCCGCTGAGGGCTTTCGACACCCTGGATACCTCGCTATTCTACCGCGTCGGCACCGCGTATTTTGATGTGCAGCTTGATCTTAAAGCCAACAACATCCTAGATAAACGCTATGACATCTACGCTTACATCCCACAGCCGGGAATCAACTGGTTAGCAGGCATCAGCATCTCCACAAAGAACTATGTAACAGACAATTAAGTTTTAACTTTGCTTAAAACATTATAGTGTCATCTAAAAACTGAGTATCCCTATAACTGATAAGATAGCACCCCAAACTAAGTCTCATAAATAGCAATCCGCAGATATTATCAAAGTTCGGCTTGCAGTACCTCAGTTAACGGTTATCTTGTTGATACAAAGTTTTCGTGTATTGAACATAGGGAGTTATGATTATGTTAACCAATAAAGATTACATTGCCAACCAACTAAAAGCCAGAAAATCGGTAATCGCTGAAAGAACTTTCGAAGCCAGAAAAGCTATAAATACCAATATGGAAAAGAGATACAGGGAAAAAGACATCCCAAAGTTTTATGCTGATTGTAGCTTCCATGTGGATTTCCTCAGCCAGGCAATATCATACGAATCCCCGGTTATATTTACCGATTATTTGTTGTGGACAAAGCGCTTGTTTCAACATTTACCCATATCTTCGCAGAGTCTGGTAGATTTCTTCCATACTTTTGCAGTAATTGTATCAAGTGAAGTAGATCCAGAGCATCAATATGGCTTGAAACAATACATGGATACAGCTATGCTGAAGTTCCATGAACCTTTGTGTGAAACCACTTCTTTCTTGGACACATCCAGTCCCTACGGTATTTTATCCTCCAACGTACTGGCTTTACTATTGGCAGGTGATAAAGATAAAGCAACAAATTACATCTTGGATATGGTTCAATCTGGCACATCAATTCGAGATTGCTATATCAACATAATTCAACCTCTCCAATACGAAGTGGGTCGTTTGTGGCATGAGGGAAAAATTAGCGTGGGTCAGGAGCATTATGTTACTGCTGCTTCCCAGGTAGTGATGTCTCAATTCTATTCTGCAATAATGGATCACCCCGACAACCACAAGAGAATTGTATCAGCATGTATCAGTGGAGAACAGCACGAAGTGGGCTTGCGTATGGTATCTGACCTTATGGAATTAGAGGGCTGGGATACTATGTTCCTGGGTGCAAATACTCCCCTTGAGACAATTCCCGAAACAACATTAGCCTGGAAAGCAGATTTGCTGGCTATATCAGTTACACTTGCCATCCATTTGGATAAACTAAGTGAATTGATAAAATTGTGCCGTGTGCAGATACCCCATCTTAAAGTTATGGTGGGTGGCTATCCTTTTAATCTTGATCCAGAACTGTGGCGAAAAATTGGGGCAGATGGCTTTGCAAATAACGCCCTGAACGCCATAAGCACCGCTGAGAGTTTAATAAGTTAAAAGGTTACACATATATGGTTGATGAGATAACACCTACAAAAGAAGAACTACCGGAGATTATGGAAAGATTTACCTCTTTGAACAATGAATTGCTGGATGCAAAGCGAGAATTAGTGAAGCGCAACATAGAGCTGGATAGGTTACAACAGGAGTTGCAGGCAAAAAACCTTACCCTAAAAAATCTGAATGAAGAACTGGAAATGCACGTATCGAACCGCACAAAACAATTAAGCCTGGCACTTAACGAGATTGACGATTTTGCCTACTCTATGTCTCATGATCTGCGCACTCCCCTAAGAGGAATAGACGGCTATAGTTCTATGCTGATGGAGGATTATAAGGACAAGCTGGACGAACAGGCGATCCGATATTTACGCTCTATCAGGAATGATGCGCAACGCTTGGGAATAGTTCTGGATGCCTTGAACGGGCTTTGCAAGGTTTCCAGCAAAGATATTGCTTTAGTGCAAACTGACCTCAGCGAAATGGCGGAGCAGATCGCAAACCAACAGATAGCTATATTTCCGGATAGGAAAATTGAATTCGTCGTCCAACCCGGTATGATGGATTTGTGTGATAGAGACCTAATGCATACAGCTCTAACAAATTTGTTTGCTAATGCCATAAAATTCTCTAAGCAGGAAGAAAATGCTAAAGTGCAATTCGGTATGGCAAGCAACGAAGGATGTAGAACCTATTTTGTTAAAGATAATGGCATCGGCTTCAACATGGATTATGTAAACAAATTGTTCCACAATTTTCAGCGGCTTCATCACTATAACGATTTTGAGGGCATAGGTATTGGGTTAGCCACGGTACGCAGAGTAATTGTAAAACATGGGGGTTCTATTCATGCAGAATCAGCTCCTGGGAATGGGGCTACGTTTTTCTTCACCCTTGCCTGCAATTAATCACCCAGTTTTTCTGTCTGACATAGCACCTCCCCCAATTTATACCAATTCTTTATGCCAGTGTTACTTGTAACAGTCCCACATAAAAGCTGGATGCAAAATGCATAATAATTCCATTTGACATTCTATCTGGTCTCCAAATCGTGACACTTCAACGAAAACTGGAGAAATTATGTTTAGATATTTGATTCTTGCCCTGGCAATTTTCGCTTTAGCGCCCTTAGGTGCAGAGCTGGTTATCACCGAAGCCTGGAATTATACTGATAATCCAAGCGGTACCGAACAGGCAGAAAGCTCTGCCAATTGCACAATTGAACTGCCCGATGGAGATATCCTTACGGTAGGCTATAAAAGCAGCATTTATGAAGAAGACTACGTAGAATACCCTTTTGTGGTTCGCCACAACTCCGCAGGAGTAATTGTTTGGGGTGCCACTTATGCTCTTGATGATATCCTGCCCTTCAGAACCCGCGCCATCTATGCCAAGCGGCTTAATAACGGTAATATCTTCATTGGCTGCACCTCTCTGGGAAACAGCTACGGCTCTTATGTAATGACCCTAAACCCGGATACAGCCCAGATTACCAGCCACTATTTGCAGAATTACGTTCCGGTGAATTACTGCGCCGTTACCGGTTCCGGCTCGTACTATGCCTATAGAAACCAGGGCTCCGGTTCCAGTACATTTATTGAAATATCCCTTTTTGACTCTTACGGCACCTTGATCGGCACCCCCGTGACAGTTGCATCTGTGGGGATAGCTAATACAATCCAGTCTTTAGTTGCTTGTGCTGATGGAGGTTATCTGCTGGCTGGTGCACGTGGGTCAGACGGTTTGCTGGTTCGTTTTAATAATAGTATGGCAGTTGTGTGGGAACAAACCTATACCGGCGATGGAACTGGAACTCAGGTGCTAAATCAGGCGGTGCAAACGGCAAGCGGACTGATTTACGCAACAGGAAAGGACGATGGTGAAGGGCTGATTATGTGCGCATTATACGAAGGAACATTGCAGTGGCAGAATTTTTCGGGCAGCTCGGAATTTGTCAGCGTTTGCGAAACAGCCGATGGAAATTGCCTCGTAGCGGGAGCTTATGGGATTCCTTATAATCCCCGCAACTATCTTTTATTATACTCTCCGACAGGCGAATTACTCTTTACGGATAGCACCTTTGATTATTACGGTATGTATAATGGCGTGGCTAAAGCAGGCACCCACGGTTTTGTGACAGTGGGCTGGCGCAATAACCACAGCGGGACATACTTCTCGGATATAACCATAAACTACTTTGAAGGCTATATCGATAATGCCATTGTGGTTACACAGGTGTTACCCTTCGAGCCTACCCCTAACAATAACTCCATTAATGTGATGGCTACCGATTCGCAGGCGTTTTCCATCAGTGCTTCCGATCCCGATGGTCATAGCCTTAATTATATGTGGATGCTAAATGGCGTGGAAGTATCCTCCACCAGCAGCTATACCTTCGTAAGCGAACTTGCCCAGGCTGGAGAAAGCTTTATGCTGTTCCTGAATGTAAACGATGAAACTCGCAGCTATGTGATGTACAATTGGCAGATAAACGTTACC
>JAQVMI010000213.1 GCA_028703735.1 Candidatus Cloacimonadota bacterium
AAAAATGAACATCCCTATACCCAGCACAATAAGCTTTCGCTTTGTTCCTTCAGGATAGCTTGGAGCAGTGGCTTCTTCCAGAATATCATAATCGCTAACATTTGATTGCATTGCCATTTTGGATTCCGCCAGTCTTCCCTCTACGATCCGCAGGATGTCCCGGTTTAAGGATAGTTGGCGTTCTAACTCCATAAATTCTTTCTGGATATGTGTAAGGTTTTCCAGAGCAGCCTTCAGTTCTTGCACTTTTAGCTGAAACTCTTCTTTTAGTTTTGTGCTTGCCTGCCTATCTGCTTCAAAACGTGTTTTATCCACCGTATAGGTTTCGTTCAGCCCGCTGGGACCCCAGGTAACAGCTTCCGGCAGATCGCGCTTAGTGGCTTGCATGGTTTTCCTCAGCTCTTCTATTTCCCTTTTGACCTTCATAATTTTGGGATTATCGTCGGTGTATTTAGAGCGAAGGATATCCAGATCTTTCTCTAATTGCAGCATCTTCTTTTCGTCGGTTTGGGTATATGTCCAGGTTCTTATCACCTCTTCCGGAAGCTGCTTTAGTTTATCATCCATTTCTTTCACCTTGGTATCCATCTCGGAGAAACGCAGATTGTTTTCCACCATTTTTAGTTCAATTTCTTTTAGCTGGTCAAATTTGGATTGCGTTTCCTGAGGAATGGAGATTACACCATACTGAGCTCTGAATTGCTCGTATTGCAGCTCAAGATTCTGAATGTTATTGATCCTTATTTGTTGCTGTTGTTGGTAGTAATTGTAGATTTTTAAGGTAGCAGAATTCAGCAACATGGTGTTATGCAGGATGAATGATTCTGCCGTAGTATTTGCCACCTTTGCCGCCATCTCTCTGTCTTCCCAGGTAGCAGAGAATTTCATCACATTGCTTCGGTTGCCCCGCTGAACGTCTATGGCTTTATACAGCCCTTCCGGGCTGATTTTTAGGTTAAGACGCTTTATAACATCCTTCAGAACATCTCTGGTGCGCACTGTTTCTAAAATAGTGTTAATATCGAAGGTTTGATACAAGTATGGCATTTCCACAGGGGTGGACATATTTTTGGGAGATCTAATTACATAACAATTAGCCTTCCAGGATGGAGATATTCTTATCTTTACCCATATTCCAGCCAGAACCATGGCAATAAACATAGCTAAAATAATGAATTTAATCTTCTTGCGGTAAGCCACATACAGTATTCTGCGGTCGAAAGACAAATGAGATTTACTGGTTTCAGGAAGTTCTTCTACTGTCACATTTTCACTCATGTAAGCTCATTCTCCATGGTCTTCCTAATATCGGTGATAGATTGTATCTCCGTTGGAATAACTCGATTTGATAGCATTATAGAATAAGAGTGCATAGCTTCCGGGTGAAAGCCATGCATCCCGGGAATTACATTTAGTCCCATAAAACTTGGGTTTATCAAGATGCCTTCCCGCATCAGAAAAAATAACTCGCCAAAGCGATTGTGAGGGAACAATACCCGCATTTCAGCCATTTCTGCCGTGGGGACTATATAGCCGTATTCACCCAAAACAGACAATTGCCTTATGATAGCTTCTTTGGCAGCATCGTTTTTGAACCAAAATCTTGCCATAGTGGAATCGTAAAAAGCAAGATAGTCGGTGCCATAATTGAACCCCAGGGCAATTATATCTTTCATCAGGTCATAGCTACCCGTAACGGGTGCCATGCCGTGATCGGAGATAACATACAGGCTAACCTCATCGTATATTTTGGAGGCATATTGATACAAGCCCTCTATTTTTTGTTGCAGCCATATCAGCTTTTCCCGGGTTGCCTCCGAAAAGGGTCCATTATTATGCATTACTGCATCCAATTTGGGTAGATACACATAGATAAATTCTGCCTTAGCCTCACTGATAATCTTTTTGTTTGCCTGCAGAATCTCTTCTTCGGAATCCCGCCAGTTAGAGCAATAATAGGGTATGTTTTTTTGCACACACCAATCAAATATGGTATCTGTTTTCAAAATCCCACCCGGTACAAAATAGTCGTGCTTTTCCAGATAATCATAATAGGGCAGGTATTTAAAGGGCACGCTGTATAGTTCGAAATACCCTGTGTACCCATGTGCAAGCTTGATCAATTTGCTAAGGTTGTGACGCACGCGCCAGCGGTCGAAAATATAGGGAGGCAGCATTGCCAGATACTTCATCCATTTGAAGGGAGAATTCTGGGGAGAATATATGAAGCTGGACCAGTGAGTGTGCTCATCGGGATATCTGCCCGTAAGGATAGAGGGATCGGCAGCCGAAGAAAAACCGAAGGTGGTTTTTAGCCTGCGGCTATTAGGTGCAAGTTTTTCCAGGAAACCATACCTTTGGTATATTTCCCACCCCAAGGCATCTATAAACACATACATGGCAAGTTTTTTCATTATCACTCCTAATTGTATCGCTGCCAAAGCGAAACAAAACGGTTCTGTAGCTCTGCTTGGTTAGTTTGTAATGGCATCCCTAAAACTATACAAATATCGTCAACAATTATCTCATCACCCCACAGTAGCCAAGGTAGGGCATAAAACAATCTATAACGGGGATACCTGCTGCTGTTCAACCAAGAGAAATGCTTCCCTTGTGAATCCCTTAGGTTCAGCAAGATGTTTTTGGCTGTCCTCAAAATGCTATTCTCCTCCAGGGGGATTTGCGATAGATACTCTCTGAAGCTTTGGTAATTGATCTGTTCAACCTTGAAGTACATTGCCCAGAGTGTGTAGTATAGCTTGCTAAAATACTTTATAGCCTCCTGAAGCCTTGCTTGTAGATTCCCTTCATCAGTATCTGGAAGGGAGGGCTTCAGCTTAAAATCCATTGCTTGTATGAACAAAGAAAGAAATCCCTCTGAGGGCAAAGAGGTTTGGGGGAAATACTTTGCGATATTTAGCTCTTTCAGGCTGCTTATTCTACGCAAATTAGACCAATGGTATTCTCCTTCTGCCACAAGGATTGCCTCACCCATTGCCTGATAAGCCTTATGGATGTTGCGATTAATGAAATCAAGGTGATTAGTGCCGCTGCCGGATTCAAGATACTGCTTGGCAAAAAACAAGCCCATTCCCCGGTTTAGCATCAATTTAAGGGCTTCAATAAGTGGCAGATGTGGGGGATTTGTGCTGATCTCTGCAACTGAACTTGCTTTGATATTGCTTTGCCAGTTTGGCAGATATTGCAGAATATTCTGTTTGCCATACACCACTTTATGACCATGTTTCAGATCGTACCACATCATGGTGAAGGGAGCATTAGGAAGGAAAGATACAGGCTTGAGATCAGAAAAATCTATATCTACTCCATACTTATCGCTAAGCTCATGATGCAGAATTTGCAGTTTGCTGTTTATTTGCTTAGTTTTCCACCATGGGATGGCTTTGGAGATCACAAAAAAATCCAGATCGTTATAAAGCTGTTCACCACTCTTGAGCAATACTCCGCCTTCTCCTCTGCCATAGCCACCACCCAGAATTAGAGCACGGATATCCTTGCAATCTATGGTTTCTGTAAATCTTGCCACTATGTGTGCTAAAACGGTATCTATGTAACTATCGAAAGCCGAACTGCCGTAAACAGTGTATTTAGCCATTTAACGATACCCGTACATTAGTCTGGAAGATATTAATCTACAGATAATAATTATATTGAACCTGGTGGAGATGTTATTGATATATTCCAGCTCATAAAACTGCTCCACATCCGGACTGTTTGCCTCGGTAGTTTCTGCCAAAGAAAACGCACCAGGGTTATACACAGGTAGTTCCATCACAAGTTTACGATGCTGTACTGTATTGGTAAGCAACCTATTACCCACCAGATAAACTTTCCGGTTCAGGGAGGCTTGCAGAAGCAGCGCAAATTTATCCAAGCATAAACGCAGCATAAATCTACCCCATGCCGTCTTTGCAACAAGCGAGGGATCCTCACAATATTTTGTGGCTAAACTTTTGGAAATTAGAAACTCACTTCTGCGTTCACGGACAAAAATGCTGTAGGGCAGGTACAATAGCAGCCAGGGGATTACTTGCAGCAATACAATTCCAAGCGCAAATACACGCTGAACGAAGCGGTTAAACAGCGAAGTGACAATGCCAAGCTCTACTTGTGAAACCAGAACCCTATCTGTGATATAGATAAATTCGCCGGAAATTGCGCTAATCAGGTGGTTCTTGTACACAAGCTTTTTATCCAGATCCAAATCACAACCAATATAGGTGTTGTCGTACACAATGCTATCGGTTACAGAGGTGTTTTCGTCTATGATAACATTATCACCCACAATAGTGTTGCTGCCAATGATGGTATGATTCCTGAACCGACAATTATTGCCAATCATAATGGGAGGGGTAACCTCAGAACCATGCG
>JAQVMI010000214.1 GCA_028703735.1 Candidatus Cloacimonadota bacterium
GAGTTGGAGTGCCGGAGTGCCGGGGTGCTGGAGTACCGCTCAGAGATATATTATTATTAAGGTCGGAATAAAATGAACAGTAAAAAAGAGCTTGCCGCAATATCTGCCGTTTTGGCACTTGTTAGCAGTGAAAGTAGCCAAGCCCAATATATAGAACCAATAAGAGCTCTGCCAACCAGCCCCTACGCTGCTTATGGCAGGCAGTTAACTATGCAATACAGAGATATAACCCAACGCAGAATTATAAAAAGAACCAGATAAAAGGAGCACACAATGGATAAACATGGCATCCTGGAAATGACCCCCATGCGCTATGAGCCAGATCGCCCCAAAGCGGCGAACCCTATTAAAATTCAAGACCTTACCTTTCGTGATGGACATCAGTCCTTGTTTGCAACCCGCGGACGCACCGAAGACCTGTTGCACGTGGCAAAACAGATGGACGAGGTTGGCTTTTACTCCATGGAAGTATGGGGTGGAGCTACTTTCGACACAATGCACCGCTATTTGGGAGAAGATCCTTGGGAACGCATACGCTCCCTGAAAGATCATATCAAGCGTACTCCTTTTTCCATGCTGCTGCGTGGACAGAATCTGGTTGGTTATCAGAATCACGCCGATGATGTGGTGGAAACCTTTTTGCAACGTGCTTGCGATAATGGTATAGACATCTTCCGTATCTTCGATGCCTTAAATGATTTCCGCAATTTCATAACCGCTGTAAAAGTAGTAAAGAAAAACGGGAAGCATTTTCAGGGTACTATTTGCTATTCCCTTACCGAGCAACGGATGGGTGGAGATATTTACAATGTGGATTATTATGTAAATAAAGCCAGGCAATTGCAGGATATGGGTGCGGATACAATTTGTATAAAGGACATGGCAGGGCTGGTGGCACCCTATGATGCATACAATCTTGTCCGTGCTTTAAAAGAAAGCGTGAAGGTTCCCATTCATTTACATACTCATTTTACCTCCGGAATGGGGGATTTGGCATTGTTCAAAGCAATTGAAGCCGGAGTGGATATCATTGATACCTGCATGGCACCTTATGCTTATAGAACTTCGCATCCCGCTGTAGAGCCATTGGTGAATTCGCTGCTTGGCACAAACCGCGATACCGGCTTTGATATCAAGCTGCTTAATAGGATTGGTAAAGAGATGGAAAAAGACATACCTAAGTATCTGCAATTTGCCGATAACACCAAATATTCCATAATCGATACCGATGTAATTATCCATCAAACTCCGGGTGGAATGCTTTCGAATTTGGTGAACCAGCTACGTCAAATGGATGAACTGGATAAATTGGACGATGTGTTCAAGGAAATACCCAAAGTCCGTAAGGAATTGGGGATGATTCCGCTTGTTACTCCTACCAGCCAAATTGTGGGAATTCAAGCAGTTAACAATGCCCTGTTCGATACCAAAGATGGTGAATACGCTCGCATCACAGAACAAGTGAAAGACCTGTGCTACGGTCTTTATGGCAAAACAACCCTACCCATAGATGCAGAAGTTCAGAAAAAGGCTTTAGTTGGCTATCCACGCGGGCAAACACCTATTACAGTGAGACCCGGAGATGTAATAGAACCTGCCATGGATGAAGTTCATAAGCAGTGCGAAGGGCTTGCCAAAAATATTGACGATGAACTGATTGTAGCTCTTTATAACCTTACCGGAAAGAAATTTCTGAAGATAAAGTATGGCATGGAACCTATGCCTGAAGATATGAAAGCTAAAACATTGGAAGAAGTAAAAAAAGAAGAAGAGCTGTGCACCAAAGCCAAAGCTGGTAAGCTGATGGAAAAACCTGCTGCTCCTGCCAAACCGGAAGACCTTCGCCAATTCGATGTTTATGTGGATGATACCTATTATCTGGTGGAAGTAAGCGAAAAAGGTGGTGCTCCCAGGGTTGTTAGCAGCCGTCCTGCTTCTACACCTGCCGCAGCTACACCTGCCGCAGCTACACCTGCAGCTCCAGCTCCCAAACCAGCAGCAGCACCAATTCCACAAGCAGCACCAGCGGTTCAGGCAGCTCCGGCTGTTTCTGCAGAGGGCGGAACTCCAATTCCTTCGCCCATGCCGGGGATGTTTATAAAATACGAAAAACAGGTTGGCGATAAGATTAAACATGGCGAAACTATTTTGGTGCTGGAAGCTATGAAGATGTATAACAATATTCCTTCACCAGTGGATGGAGTGCTTACTGCTGCTCCCTTTGTTAGCGGAGCCAATGTCGCCAAAGGCGATGTGTTAGCTGTGATAAAGCCGGAATAATCACTTGAGGTGAAAAGGTGGAAAAGTGGAAAGGTGGAAAGGTGAAACACAGCTCATTGCTTTTCCTGCGGGGAAAGAAAATGGATGTTACACGTCTTGCAACCTTTCTCTATCACCAAAAGCACCAAGGTCAAGCAACATATCAAGTGCTTCGATCTACAAAGCGTGTTTCACCTTTTCACCCTTACACCTTTCCACTTTCCAACCTTCCAACCCCAAAAATAATAACAAAAGGAGTGTGATATGCAAACCAAAAGCCAAATAATGGATAAAGCACAGATGGAGCGCAGTTTACAGCGCATGGCTCACGAAATTATAGAGCAAAACCGTGGGCTGGAGAAAATTCGGCTAATTGGCATAAGGTCACGTGGTGTACCAATTGCAGAAAGGCTTTCGTCCTATTTAAAGCTGATCTCGAATCAGGAAATCCCTGTAGGTATTTTGGATATCACCTTATACCGCGACGATCTTTCCACTATTTCGCATCAGCCTGTAATTAAGGGTTCTTCCCTCAATTTTGATCTGGATGATGCCATTGTGGTTTTGGTAGATGATGTTCTATATACCGGACGAACTGTGCGAGCCGCAATTGATGCCCTCATGGATTTTGGACGACCCAAACAGATTCAGCTTGCTGTGCTTATAGACAGGGGGCATCGTGAATTGCCCATCAAAGCAGATTACGTTGGCAAAAACGTGCCCACCTCCAAGGAAGAAATAATTAAAGTAGCTCTTGAGGATATTGATGGCGAGGATAGCGTCAAAATCGTTCTGGTATAAATACCAGCAGCGTTATTCAGCAAGCAAATCCTTGCTTTGTGTGGGGCTTGATCCGGAATTTTCCAAACTGCCGGAGTGTGTGAAGACAGCGGATAATCCTATTTGGGAATTTAATCGGCAGATTATTGAGGCAACGTCCGATTATGCCTGTGCTTACAAACCAAATCTTGCCTTCTATCTTGCGGATGGAGTGCGTGGATTGGAAGCACTTTACAGCACTGTGAACCATATTCCGGAAGAAATCCCCATCATTTTGGATTGCAAGGTTGGTGATATCGGCAGCACGATGAGTGCCTATGTAAGTGCATTTTTCGATAGCCTAAGGGTGGATGCCATAACCCTTAATCCGCTAATGGGTTCTGATGTGTTGCAACCTCTTTTAAAGCTGGATGTTAGCTTTGCTTTTGCCTTGTGTTTAACCTCCAATCCTTCTGCTGCGGATTTCTTGAAGAACTCTGGGATGGCAGAGGATATTGCTGCCTGGATGCAAGATTATCCTGCCGAAAAGCTTGGCGCAGTGGTTGGTGCCACCCAAAGCAGCGATCTAAAAAAGATGCGAAACCTTCTGCCAGGCAGAATTCTGCTAATTCCGGGTGTAGGTGCACAGGGTGGTGATTTGGAAGCAGTTTTGCAGGATGCAGTTGATACATCAGAAACTCCAAATATCTTAATCAATAGCTCCAGAGGGATCATCTTTGCAGATTCTTCCAAGGATTTTGCTCTGGCAGCAGCAAGAGAGGCTAAAAAGCTAACACAAATGTAGTTGCGCTTTGCTCTGTGTTAACAAATGACTTTTTACTATTCTTCATTTTCACCATATAGAACATCTCTAATGCTGGAAAAGAGTCTTTTTTTCACAAAGAGTAAAAGAGAAAAGAGAGTTTGTGGAGATTGGTGTTTAACCAGATTATTCTATGATTTTAAACTCTATGTCATTTTAAGCACTAAGAGAGTCTTTTTTTTCACAAAGAGTAAAAGAGAAAAGAGAATTTTAGGAGAATGGTGTTGACCAGATTGTTCAATGATCTTAAACTCGATGCTTATTAAATCACTAAGAGAGCCTATTTTTCACAAAGAGTAAAAGAGTTAAAGAGAAAAAGAGAGAAAAAATAAAGGTGCATCTAACTTCCATCAACCTCAATTCTCTCGTTACACTTTGTTTTAAAATCCTCTGCTCTTCTCTGCTTTTCTCTGTGTTAAAAAAAGAAATCTTCACAATTTCTCTATTTTCGCTACAACCAAACCACTCTTCAAGATTCCTCTTTTTTCCTCTTTTTCTCTTTTGCTCTTTTACTCTTTAGATCGGAAGAG
>JAQVMI010000215.1 GCA_028703735.1 Candidatus Cloacimonadota bacterium
ATGTTGGTTAACAGCATGTTATACCTAAAACAATTCTAAAAATGGATTCCTGCCTTCGCAGGAATGACAAGCAGAAAAACCCCTATCCTCTCGTAATGATAGCCGCCTCGGCTGTCTTCACACGAGGCGTGTGAAAGTACGATCAAGTAATGACAGCCGCCTCGGCTGTCTTCACACGAGGCGTGTGAAAGTACGATTAAGTAATGACAGCCGCCTCGGCTGTCTTCACACGAGGCGTGTGAAAGTACGATTAAGTAATTTCACCCACAAACTGCAAAAGCAATTGACAATTAACACAGCAAATATAAAATGGCAGGTAGCGAGGATAAAATGAAGATAAAGCTAAAGTATTTATTGATCAGCATGTTTATGGTGCTTTTAATAATAAGCTTGAATGCCAAAAAGCCGGATGAAATGGCTACAGTGGGAGCTATAACACCCATATTTGAGCAAAAACCTCTATCAATACTGGGTCAGCAAGAGCTGGAGCAGCTAAATGATTTGCTTCACCGGGAAGGATTCAAATTGGAAAGCCTTTCCTTCGAAAAGGATTGGGATCTTTCCACAAAGGGTAAAAGTGCCTGGCATATTGCGGCATTGCAAAATCCTCTGCTGGGGATGAGACAAATACAGGATTTACGATTTTCGTGTGCAGAAACAGAACTCCCCACTTTAGCAGCAGAATTACTGAATAAGTTTTCCACTATTGCCTGGGACACACCTGATGCTATGGAAATTTATCGTGATTCCAAGCAGCACTATACAGCTTGTTTCTTAAAAGAAGTGAAAAAACCAGCCGATATCTTCGCTTATTACACTAAATACATGCAAGAGCTTTCTCCATCGATTAGGGAGGCATACAGCAAGCTAAGTACCAATCAGTTAAGCAGCTTGAAATCTTTGCTGCTAAGCTCTGTGATAGAAGAAGAGGATGTGAAAAGATATGCAGGATTATTGGGTAAAACAGAAGAAATGGATTCTGATAATGCAGAAACATTAATTAATTTGAGTAGCCTGATAAACGAAGCATCGCTGCAACGCTCTTCCTTGCAATTTCTTGCCCTTTCTGATGTTATTGCCGAAAACGCCATTAATTTGAAACTAACTAATAGAAAGCCAATAATAAAAGAAAGTGAATTCGGGCTAATGATATTGGGCACAAAGGGTAGTGATACCTACAATTCCGCAAAAATAAAAGCGTTGAACCATAAAAGTGTATGTCTGCTGATTGATCCTTCCGGGGATGATGTGTATGAGTTTAGCCTGAATACCGGCAAGGGCAACCCTGGTTACTTATTGATAGATTATTGTGGTAACGATGTTTACCGCAGCACAAAGCCGGCAGAGATGTTTTTCAGCTTTGCCGGAAATGGGGTTTCTTACGATATGGCAGGAAACGATATTTATCAATTGGATGATTTTGCTTTTAGCAGTTGTGTGGGCAGTAACATCCATTTTGATGCAAGTGGAGATGATACCTATCGAAGTGGATTATTTAGTTCTGGAGCTGCTATATTGGGGGTTTCCCTGCTAATAGATATGGAAGGCAGAGATAGATACATGGCATCCGGAATGGCACAGGGTTTTGGTGGCTTCAGAGCTGTTGGTTCACTTTTAGATTATAGTGGTGCAGATCTTTATCAGGTAGGCGGAAAATACCTGCATGCCCCGCTTATGCCTAATGATTTTCGCAGCATGGGTCAGGGAATGGGGTTTGGAATGCGTCCCGATCTTGCAGGAGGTTTAGGTTTACTATACGATAAAGCAGGAAATGATCAGTATCTTGGCGGTGTATATGCTCAGGGAGTTGGATACTGGTATGCCACGGGAGTATTGATAGATGAAGCTGGGAATGATGTGTATAATGCGGTGTATTATCCTCAAGGTTCCGGTATTCATCTTGCTTCTGGATTTCTGTATGATGGAGGAGGTGACGATGCATATTACAGCCGGAACGGACCTGGACAAGGTGCTGGACACGATTGGGGTTTGGGAGTTTTGGTAGATGAAAGCGGAAACGACGCATATTCCATCCACGGTGGCAATGGATTGGGGCTTAGTAATTCTGTGGGGATTTTTGTGGATAAAAAAGGGAACGATAGGTATGAACGGAACGAAGCACAGAATTATGGAAATGCAGCAGCCAGCCGTTCTTCCGGAGGACTTGGCATATTTTTGGATACCGGAGGGAAGGATAGCTATCCAGATTCGCTGATGGCAGATGGTAAAAACTGGAAGAAAGGTGTTTATGGCTTAGGTAAAGATGTGGAACTGTATCCCATTTCCAGTTCCCCTGATGAACCAGAGGTTGTTCAGGACTCCCTGGTGGCAGAAAACGCGGCAATAGATGCAGTTTTTGCTGCTGCTGCAGAATGGGAAGTTGGAAGTTCCATACAGCGTGTGCGAGCAGCCAGAAAAGTGCTATCCCAAAGATCACAGGAAGCTCAGGAATATATGGTAAATAACAAGCTGAATTCAAAATCCGGCTTGGAATACAGGGCATTGGAAGCTTTTTTGAAAGACAACCCGGGGTTTAAAGCCAAGCTTTACGATTTTGTTCTGGATGCCGATAGCTTAAAGGCAAAAACAGCCATGAGTTTGATTGCCGGTACAGGAGATGCAGCCTTGCTTGTCCCCATAAAACAGCACCTGCAAAACAAGCGTTATGTAACAAGCTGCCTTAGCCTTTTGGGCAGCATAAAAAGCAGTGAAAGTGTGGAAATACTTAGAAGTTACACCTTTCACCCCAGCGAACGTTACCGGTATCTTACCGCAAGATCATTGCTGCAGATATCAACCCCCCAATCTTTAAGCGCACTATCGAATATGAGCTATGATGAATCATTCCTGGTGCAGGCTTTAATTCGCAATAAACCGGAGGTAAAACCATGACAGACCCTAAGAAACGTTTTGAAGAATATTTGGAACAGTGTAAGCTGGAAAACATACCCCAATTGATGGGTAGATTTGAACATTATTATCAGCTATTAGGCTCGGCAAATCGTATGGTGAATTTGGTATCGCGCAATCTCCCTCAGGAAAAATACTGGGTTCAGCATTTTCTTGACAGCCTGCTTGCTCTGGAATGTTTGGATTTCACAGATAAAACTGTTTTAGATTTTGGATCTGGTGGCGGTTTACCCGGGATTCCCATAAAACTTGTGGTACCCCAATGCACCATGGTTATGCTGGATTCGGTTCAGAAGAAAACTAATGCAATACAGGAATTTGTGGAAGCATTGGGTCTTGCCGATACTTCCGTATATTGTTCCAGATTAGAGGATTATGCCTTTTTGGGGAGGCGTCCCAGTTTCGATTATGTAATATGCCGGGCTGTTGCCCTTGAGCCACGCTATCTTGCTCCGTTGAGGCGTCTGCTAAAACCCTCGGGGATGGCAATATTTTATAAGGCTCAAAAACTAAACGATATAGAAAATTTAACCTACGAGGTTCTGTTAGATAAGACCGATCCAGATTTGGGGATGCGTAAGATTATAGCTGTGAAACAGCGTAATCTGATGATGAGGTAACAGAATTATGGGTGCCTTATAACACCAGGCAGCCTTAATAATTAGATAAAACGAGTACATAAGGATATTATGGCAAAAGTAATAACGATTGTAAACCAAAAAGGCGGAGTGGGAAAAACCACTACCGCAGTGAACCTGGCAGCAGGACTTGCTGTGCTGGAAAAGCGAACTTTGCTTATAGATTTTGATCCCCAAGGCAATGCTTCCAGTGGAGTTGGAATAGATAAGGATAAAGTGGAGCTTCAGGTTTATGATGCTCTGATAGGCAAAGTTCCCCTTGCTTCTGCGATTCTGCCTACTTCCACAGAGAATCTATTTTGCGTTCCGGGTAATATAAATCTGACCGGAGCGGAAATTGAATTGGTGCACGAATTTGCCCGTGAACATAAGCTGAAAGAAGCATTGCAACCAATTTTACAGGATTATGACTTTATTTTGATAGATTGCCCTCCTTCCCTGGGGCTGTTAACGGTGAATGCCATGACAGCAAGCAATGATGTGCTTGTCCCCATTCAATGCGAGTATTACGCCTTGGAAGGGGTTAGCCAGTTACTTACCACAATACGCTTAATTCAAAAGAACCTTAACCCCAATTTAGGGATAATCGGTATCTTGCTAACCATGTTTGATAAACGCGTAAATCTCTCTACCCAGGTGGCAAAAGAAGTGCACCGCTATTTTAAGGAGAAGGTTTTTCGCTCTGTGATTCCGCGGAATATTAAGCTAACCGAAGCTACCAGCTTTGGGAAACCCATTTTTCTGTATGATATAAGGTCACCGGGAGCCATGAGCTATCTAAATCTTGCCAGCGAAGTGATAAGCCGCAGTAAAAATGGGAGT
>JAQVMI010000216.1 GCA_028703735.1 Candidatus Cloacimonadota bacterium
GGAATAGCTCAGTGGTAGAGCGCAACCTTGCCAAGGTTGAAGTCGCGGGTTCGAGCCCCGTTTCCCGCTCCACACTTTTTTGGGAGCATTTTTAACTGCCGGAATTGTAATTGCACGCGCCACGTGTGCAGATACCAGAGTTGTTACAGCCAAAATTGTAATTGCACACGCCTCGTGTGCGTGCAGCCTAGGCTGCTGTTGATACGAATAATAGTAGATCTAATCAATACACTGTTCTACAGTCGGTGTTTATCAGTGATTTATCCCGCAATCCATTATTCCATTGACGATTTTTGCCCCTTCTCCAATCTGCCCCCCTATGATAAAATATAAAGCAATAATCTTCGATTTAGATGGAACTCTAATAGATTCTATGCAGCTTTGGCGCAGCGTGGATGCAGAATTCCTGAACAGCCGTGGTATCACTGTTCCGGCTGATCTTTTTGCCCATTTGCCACATGGCAATAGCTTTGTCCAAACTGCGCAATATTTTAAAGACCGCTTTGCCCTTCCTGATAGCGTACAAAGCATTATGCAGGAATGGACAGATATGGTTTGCCACCACTACGAAACCAGTATTCAGCTAAAACCCGGAGTAAAGGGTTTAATTACAGAACTTGTTTGTTTGGAAATCCAGATTGGTTTGGGTACCAGCAATTCGCTGGAATTAGCCCAAAAATCCCTTATTTATAACGGAATCTGGGATTACTTCAAATGTGCTGTAACAGGAGATCTGCATCTGAAGGGAAAACCCTTCCCCGATATCTATTTGCTTGCCGCAGAACGCTTGGGTGTTTCCCCCATTGAATGCCTGGTTATAGAAGATACTTTAACAGGTGTACAGGCAGGTAAAGCTGCCGGCATGAGCGTTTTTGCCATTTACGATGAGGATAGCAGAGAACATCATAACAGAATCCAGGAACTTGCCGATGGATTCTATATGGACTACGCTTCCTTGCAGGCTGCACTGTTCTTGTAAGAATACAAACACAGAGTTATAAATTGAATTACAAAGAGTAAAAGAGACTTTAAAACACAGAGAAACGACAATGAAAAATACGTAGCGGAGGATTCCGATCCTCCGAAAAAAAGGAGATAACACTTAAGTGCCTCTTTAATGTAACAGCAGAGAGATTTTTACAAAGAGTAAAAGAGTAAATGAGAAAAGACTTTTAAACACAGAGAAAAGCAGAGAAAAGCAGAGAAAAGCAGAGTTTTTTTTACAAAGAGAAAAAGAGAAAAGAGAAAAAGAGAAAAACTTTTACAAAGAGTAAAAGAGAAAAGAGAAAAAAGACTTTTAAACACAGAGAAACGACAATGAAATAATTCGTAGCGGAGGATTCCGATCCTCCGAAAAAAAGAGATACCACTTAGTGCGTCTTTAACGTAAAAGCAGGGTTTTTTTTACAAAGAGAAAAGAGAAAAAGAGAAAAAGAGAGAAAGAGAGAAAAGAAGAAGGATTTTTAAACACAGAGAAAAGCTTCAGAAAAGCAGAGGTTTTTTTTACAAAGAGTAAAAGAGTAAAAGAGATAAAGAGAGAAAAGAAAATTGGAAGTTCATCAACTAACAGCAGCAACATATAGGTTTAGTTCCCTGGATTCGAAAAACCATCTTACATTTTGGTTAAAGATCATATCTTTGATCCCTATTCTCCTTACTCTATCCTACTTCTTATCTCCCTCATCCGCTTATCATGTTCCCCTTTCTCCTTATCTACTTCCTTTTTTCTCTCTTTTTCTCTTTTACTCTTTTACTCTTTGTAAAAAAATCTACCTTACTCATCTTTCCTCTTATTCTCTTTGCAAAAATCCTCTGTTTTTCTCTGCTTTTCTCTGCTTTTCTCTGTGTTTAAAAAACCTTTTTTCTCTTTACTCTTTTACTCTTTGTAAAAAACTCTCTCTTACTCATATTTCCTCTTATTCTCTGTGCAAAAATCCTCTGTATTTCTCTGCTATTCTCTGCTGTTCTCTGTGTTTAAAAAACCTATTTTCTCTTTACTCTTTGTTAAAACAAAAGGAGCTTACATGAATCCCAACTTATACATTGTCATCGGTGCTTACGGCAGCGGAAAAAGCGAATACAGTATTCACTTGGCTCGCAAACTAAAGAATGAAAGCAAGGATGTGATTCTTGCAGATATGGACGTGGTAAATCCCTACTTCCGCTCTCGTGATGTGCGTGAAGATTTTGCCAAACTCGGCATAGATGTAATTGCCCCAGAGGGAGAATTCAAGCATGCTGATTTGCCTATGATCTCTCCGCGGATTAAGGGTGCTATCGAAAACCCGAATAAAACGGTTATTCTGGATGTGGGTGGCGATCCTGCCGGATGCAGAACCTTGGGACGTTTTGCGGATTCCATCACAAAGCGTGGTTATCAAATGCTATTTGTGATAAACACCTTGCGTCCCTTCACCTCTACAACAGAAGAGATTTTGGTAATGAAAACAAATCTGGAATTCGTCTCCAAGCAAAAGATAACAGAGTTTATCTGTAATACAAACCTGATGGAGCATACCAATCTCGAAGTGGTTACCCAAGGTATTGCCATCATCCAGCATGCCGCAAAGCAGAGTCAGGTAGCTTTTGGAACCTATCTTGTTCTTAGCGAATACGAAAATTTGATCCCCGATGGACTTCAGGGATTACAACGAGAGGTGATGAGCTATACCCTAAAAAAACCTTGGGAGATGCTAATCGCCAAAGGCATATAACCGCAATCTGCAGGCAGATTAGTAACTAAAGCTTGGCTCCCAATCAGGATTGTCTATCGCAAGCATATCAAAGAGATACCACAAGGCGCAAAAATCGTCACCGGGACCAAAGAAGGCTTTTGCAATATGCAATATCTTGCCATCCTTGTCCTTCAAAAAAGTGGATACACCTGGATAGTAGCTGCCATCAGAAAGTTGGAAGCCCAAATCTGGCTTCAAAGTGCTGCCAGAAGTGGATACTACGGTAAAATTCCAGCCTCTTGAAGTGGCAAATTTATCCATTGCCTCATAAGGATCTGGGGTTGATACGGCAAATGCTGCCCGGTTTTCCAGGTGTTTATAAATACCTATGAATCCATCCGCCCAAAGTGTGCAATAAGGACATGATGCACCCATATTGTGCACCAGAATAAGCTCTTGCTTATCACCAAAAAGCTCGGACAGCTTAATTGGCTTGCCCAACCGGTCTCGCAATTGGTAATCCTGAACTTCAAAGCGGGGTACAGACTTTTTTAAGCTGTAAAGCTCCGCTTTCTTTTTCATTATCTCTTGTTCCAAAGAGCTAATTTGCTCTATAATATCTTGTGTTTCTTTCATCCTAACTCCTATAGGTTACTTGCTAATAACAAAACTAAAGATCCAGAAAAATTCATTAAGTCTCCCCGGCGGATCGAAACATCATGCTGGGCAAACAAGCATCCTCCAAAGATGCTAAGACAGAATAGAATTATCCAAAATTTCATGTTTTCCTCGCAAAGGCTTTTATTCAATTTCTCAATCTTCATTTGTTGTAGATTTAGCTTAGGCATGCAAAATTTATTCCTAACTAATTATTACTTCGCAAAGTAAACAATATTAAGAGTAGAAGAGTCAAAGAGGAAAAGTGAGGTATCCCTATTGTCATGTCAAGTTTCCTAAGTCGAAGAGCAATTGGGATGTCAATCTCCTGATTTACAGAAGCGACGGAGTCGCTTGTAGTTATAGCGAGCTACGCTCGCTGTGGCAATCAGGAGATTGCCACCCCAAGCTTGATGTGACATTAGATAAGTGGAATAAATGAAGGAGAAAACACAGCTCCAGCGAAAAATTCCCAGTTTCGGCACGGAAATTGTATCACAGTGCTAGGAAGAATATGTAATAAATTTGGAGTATTGCCCATGAAAATATCTTTAGCTTGGCGCAACATGTTGCTAATTAGTGTGATGCTGATAGCAGTTTGTGTAGTTTATGCCCACAACGTGTTACCTGGAGATTTACAAACTAAGGAGATTAGATTTACAGAAACACCTCCGCCTGTAGCTCCGGTGCGTCCTGTGGCAGAATTTGAACCTGCTTCACATGTGTTGATTAGTTACCCTCTGGGAATTCCCGTATCTTTGGTGGCACAGCTATCCAATACGGCTACTGTAGTTTGCATTGTTACAAGCAGCCAGCAGAATGCAGCAAATACTGCCTTTACCAATGCTGGGGCTAATATGGCAAATATCACTTATCTAAATGCTGCTACAGATTCTTATTGGACTCGCGATTTCGGTCCCTGGTTCATCTTTGATGGCAATGATAATTATGGGGTGGTAGATTTTGTGTATAATCGTCCGCGTCCCAATGATAACCTTATTCCCCAAGTATTTGCCAACGCCAATAGCCTAAATTAT
>JAQVMI010000217.1 GCA_028703735.1 Candidatus Cloacimonadota bacterium
CTACAGAGCTTATGTAAGCAGTTTAGGCATTTAGATTATGTACCACAAGCAAGGGGAATAGCTGGAAAGCTTTGTGAAGAACATGCCCCTTTTGGCAAAGCGGAAGTCCTTTATTCAGAGAGGGGTTCGATGGTCTTCCGCTACCTTGTGGAAGTGAACCCTCAAACAACTGCTGATGCCATATACAGAGTTGTCACCAAGACGGAGTTAAAAGATCTTAGACTCATCAAAGGAAGAAGAAATCTGGTAATTGCATTGGAAATGCTTTGCTTCTGGGGAGAGCATTTCGCTAAAGCATCCAGATCTTTGATGAGGTTAGCTTTATCAGAAGTCGAACCTTATTCGAACAATGCTACAGGTCAGTTTCTACAGCTGTTCCAAATTCATCTTTCAGGAGCGAATGCAACATTTAGCGAGAGACTAAAACTCATTAATGAGCTAATTAGCGAAAACAACAATGAAACCATTAGTTTAGCTGTTAAAGCGCTCAAGAATGTTGTTTATTATGGAAACTTTACAAGAAGTTGCGGTTCTGAATATCAAGGAACTAGACAAGAGTTAGAAGAATGGAGGCCACAGACTTGGAATGAGGTTTTTGAATATATAAGATCTGGGCTAGATTTGCTGTTATCAGTATTAGACCATTCTCCCACAATGGAAGGAAAGGTGAAAGAGGCTTTTGAAAGAGCATTGCATGGACTCCTGCAACTCGGTTTGTCGAGTGATATTGTTAACTTTGTTAAATGTGTTCAAACCAATCAGAATCTCGTATGGAGTAATCTGCTACAAGAATTTATTCGGTACCAAAAAATTGACTTGTTTAAAATTGAACCTCTTAGGAGCAAATGTATCGATGAATGTATAGAGTTATTATCCCCCAAAACAATAGAAGATCAAATTCAACAAGTGATATGCAGACCCCCATATGATAATGAGAAAGAAGAGAATGGAAGATATATTGACCTGTCTGAGCAAAAAGCACTTGAGCTTATTGCTGTGTTAATACATAACAAGCTGATCTATGAGCACCTAGAATTGTTGCAGAAAGGAGAACAAAGATATGGAACGAAGGTCGGCTTTTTATTTGGAGAACTCGTTGAGAATAAACTGACCATATTCAAAAATTTGGTGGAAGAGTTTAAAGAGATAGATCCCAGTGAATCAAATCCCTCTGTCATTGCCGGTTTTCTTCAGTACATCAAACAAACAGATATAATACAGTATCGAGAAATAATACAATTCCTATTGCTAGATGGTTTTATGAATCGGTTTTTGTTTGATGTGATTCGATTGCAGAATTTAGATGCCTATGATTTGAGCATAATTGAACAACTAGTCGAATCCAAACTCGTAAATCCAAATCAGTTTAGGATGCTTTCATACGGTAGTGTGTTGGATAGCTGTAGCCCAGAACAAGTTCAGAGACTTGTTTGGAGTGTGGTAGAAATCAATACTGATTTCGTACATCCCTCTATCGACTTATTAGCAATGTATCTGATGTTTGATGAGGGTAACTTTAAACTTAACAGCATTAGTCCTTTTATACAAGAACTACTTATCAAAGCACCACTAGCAAGCTATGTTAACGTTGATTCTATGAGTTTGTATCACCGACATGAGTTAGTAAAAAAGACTCTCAGATTAGAAGAGATTGATCCAAATTTTCTTTCTTTCATAATCAACGATTTTCTTTTTTTATCTAGGGATTACTGGAGTTCACATAGTTTTCACTCTGAAATTCGATCGTTAGTTTTCCTATTACTTGAAAGTAGATTTGAAGAATCATGGGACACTATCTCAGATTTCTTGCTAAAGGACACAGAAAACTCATACGGTTTACTATACTTGCTAAATCCCAAAAATGAGATTGGTGAAAAGGAGGGTATAGATTCCATTCTTTCTGAAAACATGCTAATAGATTGGTGTAAGAAAGAAAAAAGGGCTTACGAGACTCTTCCATCATTAATATCAGTTTTGACATTCTATGGAGCTGACATACAATTTCATAAATTGATACTGATATTATTCGATTTAAAGCTTTATAACCAGATAACTCTGGATCGGATTTACTCTAATATGATGCCAAGAGCCTGGGTTGGTTCAGCGATACCAATTTACGAAGGAAACATAAAAGTGTTGAAGTCTCTCGCTCGATACGATGATCCATTGATTGTTGATTGGGTTGCATCATGCTTAGACGATTTGAATAAAAGAATCGAATTTGAAAAGGAAAGAGAAAGTGAGGATTACTTTAGATTCCATTAATAAGCATCTCTTTCATACAAACAAACACCAAAACATCATCAGTCTCAACGATTTCGTTGTTCTTCTCAATAGATTTCCCTTAAATTGGCGCAAAATCCCTGAAAATCCCCTTGACACAAAACCCAGGGAAAAGAAAATTGTTTTCATAAAATAACTGATAAGGAGGCTAACATGCCCGATAAAAATGATATTCAAGGACTCGTAACTAAGTAAAGCCGATCCTTATCCAGCACAAACCCAAGACAAATACAGTTACCGTTAACATGGCTGATAGCGGTAACGATACATATATTTATGGGATCGGTGAAAGAACCGTTCCCTATTTTTTTACCAGAAGAATACGCTCTGGGGAATTGGTTCCTTCAGAGCGTTTTTGTATTATTTCAGCCAAAAGGAGATAAACATGAGACATCAGATTGTGCCGCAGAGGCAAAATAGCGATAGCTGAGAATCATTTTTTGTGATTCCTCAGCCCAAAAATAGACCAAGAAAAAAAATGGAGGAATCATGTATTCGTTACATGACTTAGGCTGGAATGAAGCTTGGGAAAGCACCTTTCAGCTTTATAAAGACAAGGGATATATCCCTGCCCGCATTAGTAAAGAGATGAAAAATAGCTATAGTGTGATAATGGAAAGTGGCGAAGCGAATGCCAGGTTGTCCGATTTATTGTGGAAAGCAGCCAAAAACCGTAGTATGCTTCCCGCAATTGGGGATTGGGTGGCTTTGCAGCAAAAGCACATAGGTGATCCATACCAAATAATGGAGGTTTTGCCTCGTAAAAGCTGTTTTTCACGCAAAGCCAAAAACACCTTTGGACGGAACTTCACAAAGCCGGGAAGTTCGGACGAGCAGGTATTATCGGCAAACGTGGATATCGTTTTTTTAGTGATAGCCCTGGATGCAGATTATAAGCTGGGTAAGATAGAACGCTACCTTTCCCTGATTAACGAAAGTGGTGCCAAAACCGTGCTAATCCTGAATAAAGCTGATATCTGTGGTGATTATGAAGACAAGGTGGAAGAAGCGAAAGCTCATTATCCCCAAGTGCCGGTGCATGCCATAAGTGCCATAGATGAATGGGGGATAGCCGCTATTCTCAGCTACCTGAAGACCGGAATTACAATATCCCTTATCGGCTCTTCCGGAGTAGGGAAATCCACCTTGATAAATGCCATCGTGGGTGCTGAGCTTTTAGCCGTGGGAGAAATTCGCCGGGCTGATAGCAGAGGACGCCATACCACAGCCGTAAGAGAAATGGTAATTCTATCCCAGGGTGGGGTTTTAATAGACAATCCCGGTCTTAGAGATATCAAGATTTTTGGCAGCGAAGAGAATCTGGAGGATATCTTTAGGGATATAGTAAATCTGGAAAAACAGTGCAGATTTAGCGATTGCCATCACGATACCGAACCCGGATGTGCAGTGAAAGCTGCCATCCAAAAGGGTGAAATTGATGCAGAACGTTTGGAATCTTACCAAACACTAAAAAAAGAATTGGCACAGGTGAATAAAAGACGTGAACAACGCAAAAAGCACGAGGATATCCTGATCTACAAGGAAAAACGACGGGGATATAATATTCCCCAACCATATTGAGGAAAATGGCTCCCTTTACATAATGAGGGGAAAACAATTGTAGATTCTGCCTCTGTAGCGTAGCTTTCCGAAGCTCCGTAATCCTGTAGCATCGGAATGCTACGCTACGAGGGGGCTTTCTTTTGTTGCAGAGCTAAGGGGCTGCAAATCTCCTGATTGGCAGAAGCGATAAGGAGTCGCTTGTGTTTATAGCGAGCTAAGGGGCTGCAAATCTCCTGATTGGCAGAAGCGATAAGGAGTCGCTTGTGTTTTATAGCGAGCTACGCTCGCTGAGTCAATCAGGAGATTGACTCCCCAATATTGACTCCCCTATCTTGCCACCCTTATAAAAAAGGCTCTCCTTCAAAGCGAGTGGGTAACTTTTGTCATTCCGGACTTGATCCGGAATCCAGTTTTTACAAACCACATTGTGTAAATGCTGTAATATGTTGGTTAACAGCATGTTATCATTGTAACAATTCTAAAATGGATTCCTGCCTTCGCAGGAATGACAAGCAAA
>JAQVMI010000218.1 GCA_028703735.1 Candidatus Cloacimonadota bacterium
TTTTTCTCTGTAAGCACTTCCACGAAGGCAATATAGTGCTTTTCTTCCATCGGATGAGCAATGCTGCCAATGCTTACTTCAATTTTATCACCCAAGTCGATTACAACCGGAACATGCTTTTCTTTGGCAGCATCCACGGTGTTTTCTTTTAGTAAATTCATCGGCTGTCCGCAGCAAACTAATTCGCCACCACCGGCAAAAACCGCTTCCACAACATTCCCACAGAGCGGGCAATGCCAAATTTGACGTAAAGCTATCATTATAACCTCCAGCTTAATTTTGCTATAATCCAAATTTGGCGCAGGGTGATAGTTTTGTCAACAGGAATTTTAGCAGGCTAAACTTTTCTTGACGTATGCACAATTGTACAGATACTGACCCCAACAGTAATCGAACTGTAATTATTAACCAAGCTTGGGTTAATGATAATTTAATCGCAGGAGGATTTGTGAGAAATCTGAAAGCCATGCTACATGTTGTTGTGTTCCTATGCGGCAGTTATTTGTATGCACAGGGTTTAGATTGGCAATGGGCAAATCATGCCAGTGGCAGTAATTATGACGAAGGGAAATCTGTGGCTGTAGGTGCAGATGGCAGCAGCTATGTGGCTGGTTGTTTTTATGGTGATATTAGCTTCGGCAATACCTCTTTAACCTCGCAGGGTGGTTCAGATTTAATTGTAGCAAAGCTGGATCCGCAAGGAAATTGGTTGTGGGCAAAACAAGTAGGTGATGCAGAAAACCAGGAAGCTAACGGAATAGCTATTGATAATTCTGGAGGGATTTATGTTTGTGGGATGTTCAATGGAACAGCAAGCTTTGGGCAAACCACTCTAACCTCGGATAATAGAGATATCTGCATAGCTAAAATTGATGGTGAGGGTAATTGGTTATGGGCAAAAAAAGCAGGTGGGAATAGCGACGATTCTGCAAATGCTATTGCTGTGGATTCTACGAATGGAATTTATCTTACCGGAATAGTAAAGAATCTGGCGTTCTTTGGTAATATCCAGAATGCCAGTGAGAATACCGGAGGAGATGGCTATGTAGCCAAGCTTGATAGCGAGGGAAATTGGCTTTGGGTTTTGCGTGCCGATGGCATAAGCCCAGGCTATGGAATCACTGCCGATACAAATGGATACATCTATGTTACCGGAAGATTCGATGGCTATGTAGCTTTTGGAGAAATCCATTTAACTTCTCTTAGCTATTCCGATATTTATGTTTTGAAGGTATCTGCCGCAGGAGCATGGATTTGGGCAAAAAGTGCAGGAGGAACAGGTATTGAACATGGAAAAGCTATTACCACAGATAGCCTGGGGAACATTTATCTAACTGGTTATTTAGGAAGTAATTCTACTAATTTTGGGCAAATAAACCTGTCTCAAATAGGGCTGAACGATCTTTTTATTGCCAAGCTGGATCCGGAAGGAAACTGGCTTTGGGCAGAAGTTTCCGGAAGCACAGGTAATGATTGTGGTTGGGGCATTTGCTGTGATGCAGTGGATAATTTTTATATAACAGGGATTACAGGTATGACGGCAAACTTTTTGGGGTATCCCCTGCCACTGTCCTGTTTCTTTATAGGCAAGTTCAATAGTGATGGTCTTGGTTTGGGAGCATGGCAACCAAGCCTTTCTACTACATCTGGTAGCACGACAGGCTATTGTCTTGCCTCCGATGGTGAAGGTGGTATTTATTGTGCAGGATCGTATCAGGGATCATTTATGGTGGATGGTATATTGATTGCCAATTCCGGTTTAACCGATCTCTTTGTGGTAAAAGCCAATTCTTCCACAGCCCTTGCGGATTCCTATTATACTCCCCCAGCAGGATTCACTTTGATGGGAGCTTTTCCCAATCCCTTTTCTATATCCAGCAGCGTCCAATTCAACGTTAAGGATGCGCATAATGCGATGGAGCTATGCATATACAACTATAAAGGTGAAAAGATTAGAGCTCTAAGAAAAACAGATATAAGCCTTGGCGAAAATAGTATAAACTGGGATGGGAAAAATGATAGGGGAGAAGCGGTAAGCTCTGGGATTTATCTTTATAAACTAAGCTGTGGAAAAACTGCGACAGGCGGAAAGCTGGTAAGGATAAAGTGATCTGATGAGTATATAAAAGAATGGTACATCTTCGGGGATTCGAACCCCGGACCCACTGATTAAGAGTCAGTTGCTCTACCAACTGAGCTAAAGATGCACACATTATGACGCCATATTTTTTGGCACCCCCTTGCTGTCAAGCAAAAAGGGCTGCTGCTTTGGAGATATAGCGATTAGGGACTTAAGAAGTAAGGATTTCAGGCTTGCATCAATTCTTTTCCACATGGATTAAAAAGTATTGTGGTATTTTATCAAAACAGATCAGCGATGCAGAAATTTGCACAACAATAATCAGGGTTTCACTAATCATGATGTTGCTCTCCCACGTCACTAATTCCTTTTGTTTTTCTAAAAGCTGTTTCTTGGCATTGGATAACAGCTCCTTATCTGGCTCTCCCAAAAGGTCTTGCAAGGTAAATTGTGAGTAATCGCTGTTTTCCCAATGCATCATTTTTACAAATGCGGGATTTACCTGAATAAAGCTGTTATCCATTGTAACCATTGCAGTAGCAATTGCAGAGCTTTCAAAATTGGGCTGAAACTGCAGCTCACTTCTTTTGGTGTCTTGAAAAGCCCGATGTTCTTTACTGGTATCAGAAAACACAGTTAGCAAACCTTCAGGGTTCCCATCTGCATCTTTTATCAGCCGGAAATCCAGGGAATTCCAAAAGAAAGCACCGTTTTTATTTATCATTTCCACTTTCATACTTGGTAGTTGACTATCACTCATCAGGGTTTCTACTATATGCTGTTCATAAAACAACTGAACATAAGCAGGGCTTAGCCATTCTGTTCTTGATTTCCCAATAAGTTCTTTTTTAGTGGAATACCCAAACAGGTTTATGCAACCGGAATTTGCATACAGAATGTTCTGGTGCAAATCTGTAATCATAGTACTATTGGGCAGGATATCCAGCAGGAAGTTGTAACTGTCCAGGTTGTCGGGAATATTTTCTGCTGAATCTTGCTTCGTAACATCAAACAGGATTAAATGTAAGTACACCACCCCACCTAAATTTACTTCTCCAGCGTGGATTTCCACGATTCTCAACTGACCGTCCGACAATATATGCCTGTCGTAGCTCTTCAGTTTTTTGTCTGTCTTTGCTTTAGAGAATGCAGTTAGCAATTCGTCCATGGTCTTGGTGCTGAGATCAAACACTTTCTTTTTTAAAATTTGCTCGTGAGTATAGCCGTAGAAATTGCAGGCTGCATGATTTGCATCGATGATATTCAAGGTTTCGGGAGCCACTATAAGCAGCAATTCCCTACTGTCCTGAAACAAACTCTTGTAAATCTCGAAGTTCTCTTGCTGCTTCACGGGACTCATTTCCATCTCGGTAATCCAAATTAACGATCCTTCCCGTTGCAACACATCCCCTTGTTCGTTTCGTACAACAGTTACATAATCTTTTATCCCATAAACTTCCATTTCTGCATTGATAATGCTGTATTGCAGGATATAGCTATCTACCTTCAGTTTGTTATGACGAAACACTTCTGCGCTAATTCTATCAAGATCGTCTGGATGGATAATCTCGCTGAAGGGAGTTTGCTTCTGCCTGAATTCCTGCACATCGAAGCCAAACATGCTGAAGTTATCGGAGATATATTTCGGATGCTCCTTCCAATTTAGGCTTCCCTGATAAACAACCACAGGACTTCGCAGCATTATACCCTCAGCAATGGAAACTGTTTGTTGATTGCTTACCAGTTCTTGCCTGTTTCTGTTCTCCTCTACCCCTCTTTCTATTGCAGGAACCAACCTGCGGAGATTACCCTTCAGGATGAAATCGCTGGCACCAGATTTTAGCATCAGAACTGCTATATCTTCACCCAAGGCACCTGATACCAGAATAAACGGGATTTTTAAACCTGTTTTACGAAATATATCCAGTGCTCTTCTGCCAGAAAAACCTGGTAGAGCATAATCCGACAGAATTGCATCCCAATAATTCTCTTGTTCCAGGGCTTTAATAAAATCGTCTCCATTATCAACCCTGGTACTGGATACAGTGTAGCCTGCATTCTGTATATGAGATACTATTAGAAAGACATCGTCTTCAGAATCCTCTATAAACAGAATGCGTAAGAATTTCTCCATTTTTTACCTTTCGGGAGGCAAATCACTTACAACCAGCCAATACAAAGCAAGTGCTTTTATGGCGGCAAAGAATTCTGCTAAGACAACAGGTTTTTGAATGTAGCTATTAGCTCCGCCAAGATAACTCTGGATCATATCATTTTCCAT
>JAQVMI010000219.1 GCA_028703735.1 Candidatus Cloacimonadota bacterium
GCTTGGGCACGGGCAAGCACCTGGGGATAGTTTTTACGACTTGCTAAACGAGCATTAGTCCGCTGAAGCTCTACCAAAACATCAAAACGACTCAGTTCATTGCGTTTAAACTCCTCGTTTTCCGGCTTAGTCATAACCGGTAAGGTAAATTCCACCTCATTACCAAGTTCAATGTAGCACACACGAGAGAGCTTATCAACCGCAGCTTGTTTTGCCTCGAATAAAACGTTAATTCTATCTTCCAAACTTAACATATCATACTTAACCAATTGCACATCGCTCAGTTCTCTAATGCCATTGGCGTAAGCTGATTCCACCAGGTTAATACGTGATAACAGGCTGCTTTTTTGTAATTGTGTGATAGCCAGTGATTCGTTCAAAGTCAACACTTGGTAGTAAAGGGAAACGGCTTCCATTTCTCTTGTGTTTATTACCGCACCAATTTCCAGAGCTTTCGCCTTGCTTTCCAGGTTATTCATTTCTTTCATCAATCCTGTTATTCCAGAATCCCAAACCAGTTGTTTCACTTCCAACCCTATGCTTTCTCTATCCTTATCGGGTATAGGGGGATTAATAGGCAAGCCTGAGCCCAGCTCTATTTTGGTTATCTCGCTGTTATAACCCATTTCTCCTACCACACTAAGGGAGGGATAATATCCTGCTTGTAGATTCTTGTCTCTTAGCCCTTTTTGCAGTTCCACCCTTGCGACGCTTTCAATCAAGGGAGTGTTTTGTCGAAGGCTTATCAGGCATTCCTGAAGGCTTATTCCCTTTAGGCTAAACGCTATTAAGAAAGCCAGCAGTATTGAAGCTGTTCTTTTCATTCTTTCTCCTTCAGGATAGCGCGTAATACAAAATCTACCACCATCTCTTTCCGACGGTTCAGCATTGTTTGATACTCATCATTGGATAGGGTTAGAACCCTTTTCAGCAATGGTTCAGCAAGAATTGGGTATCCGCACATTGCAATAATATTCACAAGCAAGTCCACAGGCTCCATGTCTATTATTTTGCCTTCTTCACGCTCTTTTTGAAACCTCAACATCAATCCGTTAAGCAGCACAGACCTATCAATTCCTTTTACAATCTCATCCAGCAGCTCTTCGTGCTTCATCATTTCTGTAAAAAAGAATACTGCCTGCGTTCGGAAGTGAATAAACATCTCAAAATATCCTTCCACAAGCTGCCGAATAACTACCTCAAAACTGCTTTCTTCGCTAATTCTGCGTGCCACGTTGCCAATTATAAGAGAGAAAACCTTCTGCACTGCCTTTCTGAACAGTAATTCTTTGCTACGAAAATAATAGTGCAACGATGCCTTAGAAATTCCAGCAAGATCAGCAATCTCTTGCGTGCGTGCGCCATCATAGCCTCGGTTACAAAAAACCTCTATTGCTGCTGTCAACAGCCTTTCTTCTGCATTATGCTCTGTATCCATTGTATCTCCTTGATTTATACCGGTCAGTTTAACCAATTAGTCAAACCATAGTGTCAAGATTGTCAAACCCAGGATTTTGTCAATCAGAATTTCAATTTTGGAAAGGGAATACAATATTTGGAAGTATGCCTTATAGCATTTTTATTGACAAGGTAATGCTCTCTGTATTGTGGAGAAAATTGTCTCAAAAAGAGGTTTAGCCTCCGGGGAGGATAGTGGTGAATACAGAACAGATCATAAAATCAGCCGGCAACAAAAGCAATGTGCAGATATGGAAACTTCTGATAATTGGTTTTCTAATCCTGATCCTGATGATTCCTGTAGCGTGGATCAGCTCCATAATTCGCGAACGTTATCAACGCAAAGAGAGTGTAGTAAGCGAAATTGCAGGTAAATGGGGAGCATCACAAATTGTAAGTGGACCCTTTATCAGCATACCATATACTGCCCTGGAAAAGAATCCCGATCCAGATTCCAAACTGAGGCTGATAGAGCTAACCAAGTATATATACCTTGCTCCGGATAGTTTACAGGTGTTGGGAAAAATCAAGACTGTAATTCACCAGCGGGGGATATTCAAAGTAACCGGATACATCGCAGATGTTGATCTTAACGCAAATTTTTCCGCTGCCATTATAGATAATCCTGCTTATCGGGATTTACCCCTCAGGTGGGATGAAGCTCTTGTCTCTTTTGATCTGGATGATCAAAGAGGAATGAAGGAAATAAGTGGAACGCTAAATGATCAGCCTCTGGTGTTTAACCGCTCCGAAGGGGTGTTATCTGTAAGCAGTTTACCGGAAACCGGAGATCTTAAAAACACTTTTTCCGCTTATAAAGGCGATGCTAAAGAAGTAAAGCAAACTGATTTTAAGCTGGCAGCAAAGGTTCTTTCCGATATCCGTTCCGGCAATAACAGCATCTGTATTCACATGGAAATCTCCGGAACTCAGCAGCTAAATTTTGCCAGCTCTGCCTTGCAGGAAAAAGTTATTTTGGAGGGTGATTGGCTTGCCCCCAGTTTCATCGGGGACATGCTGCCGGAAAGCCGATCCATTGATAGCAAGGGATTTAAAGCCACCTGGCGAACCACAAATCTGAATAGCGGAATCAAAAAGCTCTGGAGCAGTGATGAACCAATGTTGCAGCTATCAAATCTGGGAGTGAATTTCCTGATCATGGTGGATTCTTATCAGCAGACTACCAGAGCTTTAAAGTATTCTGTGCTTTTCCTATTACTAACCTTTATGACCTTTTTCTTTGCAGAAACTATGGCAAAGCAAAAGATACATCCCATCCAATACCTCATGGTAGGCTGTGGCTTGCTGGTATTTTATCTGTTGCTCTTGTCAATTTCGGAGCATATTTCTTTTGCCTGGTCTTATCTAATTGCAGCCACAGGAGTCATCCTGCAGATTAGTATGTATTGCTATAGCATCCTGAAAACCAGGAGTTTTGCCCTTAAAGTTGGGGCACTTCTGGTCTTTTTATACGTTTTTCTCTATGTATTACTCAGATTGCAGGATTCTGCATTACTAATTGGCAGCATCAGCCTCTTTGTTCTGCTGTCTGTAGCAATGTACATCATCAGAAACGTAAATTGGTATTCGCAGGATTAGGATAGCTGCTACAGGCTAAGTCCGCTGCAATTTCTAAGAGTATCCATCCAAAATCCTTTAGCTTACCTTGCAGTATAAAAAGTAGCTGCAAGGTAACTGAAAGGTAACTGGAAGCATGCTGTTAAATGCTGGCATAAAATCTGCTAAATCCTTGTAAGAATTGAATTTCAGTAATGCAGCAAAAAATATAAACGAAGCGAGTAAGAATAATCCTATTAATCCCGAAATCCTTGTTAAATAAGCCTTAAGATAGCCGCTTTAGTAATGGTTGAGCAATATTTCTGCAATCGCCACCCCGATCTCCCAAGGCATTTATTAGGATAAAACCGCAGTCCCATTTGTTGATAAATACCCACTCGTTATGAAAGAGAGCGGCAAGTTTGCTAAGAAAAACCTTGACAAGGAAAAACACAAGTTTTACAAGGTGAAACTACAAAAAACCTATCAGGAGAAGAAAGATGAAGTATTGCTACAACAAGAAAACTCGTAGCTTCAGTTTGTTTTTATTAACTGCTGCCATACTGTTAATGTCTGCTTTTCTGGGATGTAAAGAGAAAGCCAAAAACGCTGATGCGGATTCCCCGGCAGAAACTTACAAAATTGCCCTGGTAATGAAGACTCTTACGAATCCTTTTTTTGTTACCATGGAACAAGGTGCACGGGATGCTGAAAAGGAATTTGGCATAGAGCTGATTGTGAAAACTGGAGCACAAGAAACTTCAATTGAACAGCAAACAGCCATAGTGGAAGGTTTAATAATCCGAAAAGTGGATGCCATTGTAATTGCTCCTGCCGGTTCGGTGGAATTGGTTCCTGTGCTAAAAAAAGCCGTGGATGCAGGGATAAAAGTAGTTAATATCGATAACAAACTGGATGAAGCAGCCTGTGAACGGGTTGGCTTACGGAAAGTTCCCTTTATAAGTGTGGACAATGTGGAAGGTGCATATCTATCTGCCAGATATATCACTAACCAGATTGCAGCTCCTGCTGAAGCCATGATTATCGAAGGAATAAGCACTGCAAAAAACTCTCAGGACAGGGTGAAGGGTGCCACAAAAGCCTTTGCCGAAAAACCCGGGATAAAGCTGGTAGCCAGAGCTTCGGCAAACTGGAAAATTGATGAAGCTTACGATCTTGCTAAAAGTATGTTTAATAAGCACCCACGAGTTCGGCTCTTGTTCTGTGCAAATGATATGATGGCTTTGGGTGCCATTCAATACCTGAAAGAAATTGGCAGAAAAGATGTTCTGGTAGCCAGTTTCGATAATTTGGAAGAGATAAAACCACTTATTGAAG
>JAQVMI010000220.1 GCA_028703735.1 Candidatus Cloacimonadota bacterium
TGAAGGGGTCGGATTCATGCGTCTTAATTTTGGCTGTCCTCGTTCCATAGTTTTGGAAGCACTAAACCGATTAAAGCTGCTAACAAGTTAAACAACATAGGATATATAATTATGCAAAAAGATATAATCTCACTTTATGAAGCAAAACCCAGTGTTTACACGAAAGAGCATTTAAAGCTATTCGATAGCTTTATTTCTGCCTTGAATAGCGGTTCTATAAGAGCCTGCGAACCAAGTGATAACGATTGGAAGGTAAACCAGTGGATAAAAATGGGGATTCTTGTTGGATTCCGGATGGGAATCTTAGCCGAGATATTGTGGAGCGATAATAAGCCATTTTTTGATAAACATACCATCAAAGAAAAGCTTTTCCGTTTGGAAGATCAGGTACGCATAGTCCCAGGTGGCAGCTCTGCACGGAATGGTTGTTTTATTGCAGCAGGAACCACAATTATGCCTCCTGCATTCATAAATATCGGTGCATACGTGGATAGCGGGACAATGGTAGATTCTCATGCATTAGTGGGAAGCTGTGCCCAGATAGGTAAAAACGTGCACCTTTCTGCTGGAGCTATGATTGGAGGAGTCTTAGAACCCATTGGTTCGAGACCTGTTATTATTGAGGATGAAGTTTTTGTAGGTGGAAATACCGGAATTTACGAAGGCATTATTGTAAAAAGTAAGGCGGTAATAGCCTCTGGCACAATTATTACCTCTTCCACCCCAATATTTGATAGTGTGCATGGAACGTTTCTGGAGCGCGATAATGGTGGAAGCTTCACAATTCCTATAGGAGCAGTTGTTGTTCCAGGCACGCGTCCACTAAAAAGCAATCCATCATATCAAATAGCATGCCCTATCATTGTTAAATATCGTGATACAAAAACCGATAAAGCAGTGCAGCTTGAGCAAGACCTCCGCATTATTCTGGACTGAAGCCAAACGTTTATCTTCCATACAGCTTTCCTTGATCCGCAAAGTGATGGAAGCTGCTCCGCCTAATTCTATAAATCTTGCTTTGGGAGAATTAGGCTTTCCCTTACCAAATTCACTAAAAGAAAAAGCTAAGGAAATACTTGATTACGGAACTCCGGTTTATACTCCAAATGCAGGTTTAGCCGAACTTCGCGAAGCAATTGCACAGGATTATCACAGCAACTACTCTGCAAATAATATCTGCGTTTGTAATGGGGCAGAGGAAGCGGTATTTATTACCCTGATGTCCCTGTTAAATCCGGGTGATTGTATTGCATTTCCCGATCCGGATTACACGGCATATAATTCTATAGCATCAATATATGGTGCAAAGGTTAAACGTTTACCTTTTATAGATAGCTTTAAAGCTATAGATTTCAGCCTTTGGGAAAGTATCTTATCTCAGAATGTAAAAATTGTGCTACTCTCTTGTCCTTCCAATCCCAGCGGCTTTTTCTTTTCTGAAGCTCAAGCGATAGCTTTTGGAGAAATATGCAATCGCTATGGGATTATAGTTATAGTGGATGAAATATACTCCCGCCTCTATTATTCGCAAGCACCTATATATTTGGAAGGATATGTTCAGCACATAATCCGCATTGGTGGTGTTTCCAAATCTCACTGCATGAGTGGATGGCGTATTGGTTGGATTGCCAGCCCTTTGGAAATCGTTGCTTCCATGATAAAAGCAAAGCAGTATGTGTCCACTTGTAGCAACTGGTTATCTCAAAAACTGGCAGTATATGCATTATCAGAAGCAGGATTACAGGAATCTGATAAGATACGGCTAATGCTAAAAAACTCTCGTGATTTATTCCTAAACGCATTTAAACAGGATAAACCCTCTCATATCATTGATATTCATGCGCCAGATGCTTCTCCCTATATTATGCTAAAGCTGGATATGGATGATCTGGATTATTCTGCCAAATTGGCTTCCGCAGGAGTGATAGTTGTGCCTGGCAGAGCTTTTGGAGATTCTGCCATTGGCTGGATCCGGGTTAATATTGGGGTGGAACCCCTCTATTTGGAAAAGGCTTTAGCCTTATGGATGGAAGCTACAATTTAGCACAAAACAAAGGCAAGTATTCTTCCGATTAAAACTCTAAATTTCCTAAAGGTAATAAAGTAATGAACTACATCTTTACAAATGGCTGTTTGGTAGATCCATCTACAGAGAGATTCCAAAACGTTTCGCTGTTAACTGAAGCTGGCAGAATAAGCCAAATTGGCAGCATGGAAGAATGCCGTCTAAAAAGCAAGGAAGCATATGAAGTAATAGACCTAAGAGGTAAGATGCTGCTTCCTGCTTTCACAGACACACATACTCATTTTGTGGAACACGCAAAATCTAATATACTGCTTAATCTATTGTCCTGCAATTCCATAGAGGATATTTGGCGCAACCTTGCCAATTACCGAGATCAGCTTAGCTGGAATGCTAAATGGATTTTGGGAGGGGGATGGGATAGAAACAAGCTGCATAATCCTAATGAGCTGAACCGCTATGTTTTAGACAAGATATTTCCGGATATTCCTGTTGCCTTGATGAGCAAAGATTATCATAGCAGGCTGTGTAATTCGCTGGCTCTGCAAATTGCCGGTATTGATAGCACCACAAAAGACCCTTATGGAGGAAAAGTAGAACGATTTAGCAGTGGAAAGCCCTCCGGTGTTCTATTTGAAACTGCATCTGAGATAATGGACAAATATATAGTTCCAGCCGATGATGCACAAATTGTTCAGGCTATACGTGGCAGTGTATCGCAGATTTATAAACTTGGGTTAGTTGGTTTTCACACCATGGAAAGTGCCAATAGCCGCAATTTATTATTAGCTGCTTTAAGCCAGGGACAGCGTTTCAGGTTGGTGTGGCATTTCCCAATTGATGAATTGGACAATGTTTCCCGTGAAGGCATAAAAAGCTATGAAGCAGATGAATTATATACAATTGGAGGCATGAAGATCTTTGGAGATGGAAGCTTAGGTTCTATGACCGCAGCCATGTTCCAGGCTTATCCCTCAGATAAGGAAAACTTTGGTATTTTGCGTTATAGCAACGATGAACTGCTTAGTTTGATGACAGCAGCGGCAACCAAAGGGTATTCGTGTTCTATACACGCCATAGGAAACCGTTGTGTGCGTCAGGTAATAGATACTACCCTTAAACTTAGGAGCGATAGCCAGTATGCCAAGCTGTTTCAAAGAATAGAGCATCTGCAATCCATCCGGAATCAGGATATTCCTGCGTTAAAAGAATCCGCTTTGTTTGCCTCGGTTCAGCCCGTGCATCTTGCCAATGATGTTCCGCTTATCGATAAGCACTGGAATAGTATTGAGGATCAGGTTTATTCATTTTCCACTTTATTGAAAGCCGGAATCCCACTTAGCTTCGGCTCTGATACTCCTATAGAAACCATAAATCCATTCTTGGGAATTTACACTGCAATAGAGCGGAGAATGCAGCTAAATCCCGCCTTACCACCCTTTCGAAGCAGTGAAGTTTTAACTCCTTTCCAAGCTTTGCATGGTTATACCTTGGGAGCTGCGGCAGCAAGCAGATCAGAACATTTGCAGGGCTCTTTAACACTGGGGAAGCGTGCGGATTTAATTGTAATTGATGATTTTCGTAACCATGATTCCAGCTTTTGGTTAAACGCACAAAGTTGGTTAACAATGATCAATGGTGAGATTGTGTATTCCAATCTGTAGTAACTTACCTGATCTGGATACCAAATACACTTGATTCCTGCCTACCCGGAAGTAACAAGCAAAACATCCAGGCTTTACTCTATCGTTAATTTAGTGAGTCAGTTTCTTTCCTTGCTTGCTTGAATTACGGAATCAATAAGGACTTAATAAGGATGAAGTCCTTAATGATTCCTTATTGATTCCGTAATTCAAGCAAGGAAGAAATAGGTAATCTGCCCAAAATAATGCTTTACAAAATACCATTTCCGTCTTTCCTTGCACTATAATGATATCTTTAAGGAGCAAAACATGAATGCTATTGGTTGCAAGTTACCCCCCCAACAGAGGAACACATTTCTTTACGATTTGGAAGAAAATTGGTATTTACCTCTTCTGGCAGAGCGGTTCAAATTACCCTTGCAAAGCATAAAGCGAAATAACTTTGGCGAATATGCCATGGCGGTAAATTATCTCACTTCAGTTTTGGAAGAAGCCGCAGCCATAAATAAAGTAGCAGTGTATAATATTGATCACATGGCACAGCTTAAGTTCTGGGGAAACGATGTGGTTGCTTTGCTAAACCGTAGTCTTGCCGGAAATTTTACAGATATGAAGATCGGACAATGCAAATACACTCTTTTACTGAATGACAAGGGTGGAGTTCAAGACG
>JAQVMI010000221.1 GCA_028703735.1 Candidatus Cloacimonadota bacterium
GGCGCAACACCGATCCCCCGGCAAAACCGGAGAACCCAGGAGGGACCCCGGACCGGTGAGCGGACATCGGATGCAGAAGATCATCCAACAATCTTATGAAAAAAATTCGTGAGCTTAACGAGATCCACTGTAATAATTCCAGTTCAATGGTACAGATAGATAGTTACCTTGGTTTAATGCCGTGAACGAAGCAGGATTTGCATCAGTATTGGAAATTAATACCCTCAGCCTTTCCAAACCATAATCTGCAGTTGCACTTCTTGCCATAAAGCTTAATTGTATGGGGTTCTGTCCCAAATGTATTGCTGGAGATATTAGCCAATCATTATTGGGTGGATTCAGGCTACTCATTGCCATCAGCATCTTGCTACCCTGGTAGGGTGCAATATCTGTAATAGCGGGAACTGTGAGTGTAGGAGCAAAAACAATCCAGGGCATGGCTTCACCTTCATGTGGGTAGGAAACCGTTTCCCAAGACCAGGTTAAGGATTCGTCCTCATCCAGATTTTGCCATCCTGGAATCGAAGTATTAAAAGCAGCACAGGATTCGAAACCCTGTTCCAATAATGCCACAGGGGGATTATTGGGGATGCTTACATTTATCATATTGGAAGCCGAACTTTCGTTGCCATAGTTATTTACAGCACAAACATGATAGAAATACACTCCTCCTGCTTGAACCAAGGTATCCAGCCAGGAAGTATTCTGAGTGGTTACCAGCAGGGCAGAATTGCGATAAATCCTGTAATAATGCACTGTACCATTTGCAGGAGCTTGCCAGGATAATTGCACAGCTAATCCATTGACCGAGCCATTAAGGTTTTGGGGTGGCGAAATGCCTTCCGAACAAGTGGTAAAACTCCACAAGGCAGAGGGGTATTGCTCACCTTGATAGTATCCCGTTACCTTCCAATAATACTGACGGTAAAACTCCAGGGGAGCTATTAACTGCCATTGCGGCTGACATATATTATCTGCCACTACAACCAGGCTATCCGGATGGGTGCCAAGCTGAATGGAAAAGCTGGTGCAAAGGCTGGTCCAGAAAAACGTTCCGTCCACCGGAAATCCTGTGACACCACTTGCAGGATTTGGCAACACAGGGTTATAGTGCATTGCCTGAATGCTTATTTTTAGGTTACTACGTTGCGTTTTGAGGTTGTATCCGGTTGCGGGAAGGTTATTGGGATCGGGAATGGTGTTCATGGAATGAAATTCTATGGCACGTTGCTGACCAGTATTAGAGCAATAAAAATCATCATTAGTACCGCCATACTCGTAAGTATCCTCATTAACGGAAAGCACAAGATTATCAATTCCGTTATAGTAAAATCCCGTATTTAGTGATATGTTTAGCCATCCTGATCCGGGAAGTCCTGCACCAAAATTGCTTTCGGATAGCACTCCATTATAAACCTGAACCATGCTTTGCAGGGGAATCCAAGTGCTTATTTCGGAAAGAGTCGTATGTCCCAGCCAGATTTTCCACTGCTTGTTGCCATTAAAGAACCAGCCGCTACCCACATTATAGCTAAAACTAAGCTCGTCTATCCAGCCTGCATTATTTATCTCTCCCGCAGTAAATATCTGTTGAGAAAAGCTATAACGTGCCACAGGCTCTATAGGTAGCCCGGTGTTCAGAACTGTGCCGGTTCCAATACTGATCACTTCGGCAGAAAGCCAAACACAAAGCACTAAAAACATGAAGATTAGCAACGCCTGTTTCATACTACCTCTTTTTCCAGATGCTCACCTGAGTTTGTAATAAAAGCAGATATCTGCCACCACGAGGAAGGGTTTGCAGAAGTTCCATGGGTGCACAAACCGACACAAAGTTTTTCTGCAGAATGCTGCTAAGCCCATCATAATTGCTATAGGGTTCGCCATCCTTACGGTATCCTCCCAGGCGGTTTTCCTGTGTGGAAAACTTGCTGTTTTCGCCATAAGCATCAGCTATCACAAGCAATCCCCCAGGATTCAATCTTTCGTGGATCATGCTAAGAAAGCGAAGTGGGTTTATGCTTTGTTCCAATACATTTTCTGTAACAATCAGATCGTAATCTGTAAATTTTTGGGGCATATTGGCACTATCGGCTTGCCAGAATTGACATTTATCTGCCGTACTTGCCAAACCAAAACTCTCCAGGGTTATTTCCATAATGTTAAAGATTTCTCCTTCGCCCATGCGGTAATAACGCAGAAAACCTTCTTCCTTTAGGTGTGTGGCAAGGCGGATAATGCGGGCGGTGGAATCCAAACCGATTACACTATTGAAATACCGTGCCAGTTCGAAAGCCATTCTACCTGTTTTGCAGCCGAAATTTAAAGCTTTTTCGTGCTTTATGCTATCCAGATATGGTTTTACAAGCTCCAGAATCTGCATAGAGAAGTTTTTCACAATTGGGATGTCACCCCAATCCCTATCACACCAGGGGGTAATTTCCGGATCTTTCTCGTAAAGATCGTCCTCTATGGGAACTGGTTCCAGGCTTTCTACATAGCGAAAACCGGCATGTTGGTAGAAATGCCGCCTAAAAGCATAGCGTGAAGCAGCGCAAGCTTCATTACCTGTGGAGATAAATGATCCGCCCTTTATAAGGTTATGCCTGGTATCGAAGGTAGGCACAGAAAAATCATCATAATATGGATGCACCTGGAATCCCGGATAGGCAGAAATTGCGGTTTCGGTCCATTGCCACACATTCCCTATCAGATCATAAAACTCCCCAAACTTAAACTTATCCACCGGACAGGCAGAGGCATAATGCTCCAGATGGATATTTCCGGGAGCTTTATCCCAAAAGGGTTGATCCGTATGTATATGCAGATTTCGCAAGCGATACCATTCTGCTTCTGTGGGAAGCCTGAGAGGCTTATTTGTGGTATGTGCCAGCCAATTACAAAATGCCTTTGCTTCCAGATAATTTACTTCCACAGGATGGTTCCAGGGAAGCGGAATTAAACTGGCTATGGTACGCAGCATCCAGTTACCGGCTTCGTCTTTTTTCCAAAAACGTGGGTGTTCAGCCTGTTCAAAGGTTTTCCAAGCCCAACCTTCCTGTGTCCAAAAAGCTTGTGTTTGGTAACCATCCTGTTCCACGAAGGAAAGGAATTCGCCATTGCTAACCAGATAGCGGGATGCCTTAAAATCTTTCACCAGAAAGCTTTTACTGCCATATTCATTATCCCAGCCATAAATGGGATCGTTAAATTGTTTACCCAGCTCTACCCTGGCACCGGAAACAGCTATTAGTTCATTTTGCGGAGCAATTCCTGCTTCGTGACAATAATCCCAAAATTCAAGCTGTCTCACCTTTTCCAAGGGAAGCTGACGGATAAGCACGGACGAGGTTTCCAAATGAATGCGTTGGTGTTCTATGCCCATTATTATTGCCCACCAGGGACTATTCCAATGAATACCAGTTTCATCCAGGGGCAGGGTACTTATCAAATTATCTATCAGGGAGCGCACTTTTGCACGATAGGATAGCACATCGGGAATTGGGTGCCAATTGTAATGAGACTCATTCAAATCATCCCAGCTCATTTCATCAACTCCCACAGCATACATAGATTCATATTCGGGATCGATGTGGGTGTTTATGATGCGGGCAATATTCAGCTTATTGATGTAAAAAACCGCTGTGTGCCCCAAATAGAAAACAATGGGATGCCGGAGGGGATCTGCCCTCATATAGAATCCATCGGTCTCTGCAATACATTCATAAAGCTTTTCATCTATGCTAAAGGTTTGGTGAAAATAGTTGCGAATTTTCTCACGCAGTTCTTGCGGATTTGTTCCATTTAAGAGCAAGGTCTTTATTCCCTTCATGTTATCCATATTTACTCCTTATTGCACAAAATGCGCTTTGCACTTGGATGGGGGATACTGTTTCCCCTTTTTATACATTTTACCATCAAGTATATTTGTCAAGAGCAATGTGAATCTGCCATGCTAAATTGTTGACAATAATGCCATACTGTCTTTCCTGTCCCCCAGAATTACTTTAGCAATATGGATGCATTGCTTATCCCATCCTTATTAATTTCCTATTGCTAAAGTGATGACAGCAGACAAAACGAATTGGGAAAGATGTTATTTATCCCAAATTTTTTAACATAGTGAAGAGGTAAAACGATGGCTACTTTAATAGCACCCTGCGGCATAGATTGCCAAAATTGCGATGCATATATCGCCACGCAAAATAACGATTTGGAACTGAAGCAAAAACTGGTGGAAAACTACAAGAAAAACTTCAACAAGGACATCCCCATAGAGGATATATCCTGTGAT
>JAQVMI010000222.1 GCA_028703735.1 Candidatus Cloacimonadota bacterium
AAATTTGGAGTGGAATTTACCTTTTAGGCAGAGATAAGCTGTAAATCTGTGGTGATGAGGACATCCCCACCCCTTTGGCGATGCGGATGTCCCCACCTCTTTTCGGGATTCACCTTGCACCAAATATGCACTTCATTCGTAATGACAGCCGCCCTCGGCTGTCTTCACACGAGGCGTGTGAAAGTACGATTATGCCGTGTCATTCTGGAAACCAAATATGGAATCATTACGGAATGAATAAGGACTTCATCCTTAATGATTCCTTATTTATTCCGTAATTCAAGCAAGGAAGAATTGGATATCTTTATGATGTCATGCAATAAAATTGGCTAGTTGTTCAGGGTAAAGAGGCAAGGAATATCAGGCAATTACCTGTTATGCTAAGCTCTGTTTCTGTGGCAGTAACAAAAGCCGATTCTCCTTTGTGCAAGGTTATACCATCATTTAACAGTGCTTCACCCTCCCACCACAGCAAAATCTGGGGTTTGTTATTCACCTGGATAGTAAGTTTTCCTTCCACATTTAGAACCTGCAGCTCGAATTCCTGAACAGGGCAGTGATACCTTGTAACATATTCCCCTGTTTTATTTCCCAACAAAATGGCGGGCTGAAACGGCTGAAAATTGGTGATGGAAAACAGTGTGTCCTTATCGATGAATTTGGGGGTTAGCCCACCGCGGATAACATTATCGGAATTTGCCATTAGTTCAATTCCGGCACCTTTCAGATAGGCATGCAAAATTCCTGCCTCCAGATAGATTGCCTCACCGGGGTTTAGCTGAAATAAATTTAACAAAAGAGGCGATACAATACCCACGTCCAGATTGTAGATACTTATCAATTGCAGGCAGATATCCCTTATCCAGCTTTTATCTTTTCCTGCGGGGGATGTATTGGAATAAATATGCCGGCTAAATTCTTCAAGCTGAGGTATGGTGGAACTTAAAACCTCTGTAAAGAGATTTTTTAAGGATAGGGGAGAAGGATTGGCTGCAAAGGGTGTAAAGCTCTGCCATAGGCTTTCCAGAGCAAACATGCAGAAGTTATCAATAATCTCCCGGTATGCTCTAAATCCGCACATCATATCAAACTTAGTAAGGGCAAACATCATCTCCGGTTTGTGATTATTGTCCTTGAAGCTACGCTGGGGATCATCCAAGGCTATGCCAGCCAAATCTTCATCGGCAAAACCCCGCATAGCCGTTGCTTTATCGGGATGAACCTGTATGGAAAGAGGCTCATCGGCAGCTAAAACCTTTAACAGAAATGGTAACTGCCCCTCATTTACCGTAGCAGCAGCTCCCAGAATGGTTTGCGGATTATTGGAAATAAACCGGTTCAGGGTAAGCAGATCATTCCCAATCTCGATACTACCGGGGGCTTTGGGATGAGCTCCTAACCACATTTCTGCAAGGGTATTCCCCATAAATTCAGGTAATCCAAGCTGGGTTTGGATATAGCTTTTGCTACCCCAAGGATAGGTTTGAAACGTGGGCATCAGTTTGTATGGCATAATAAGTACCTCTGGGTTTCTTTTACGTAATCTGTGTTTAGATGTCAACATAAAAAATTTGAAGCGGATGCAGGAATGCACTGCTATTGTCACTCCGGACTTGGAGTTTATGAGAAAATCCTTGAACAGTGAAATTCTATAGTCTTCTCTGTCCAAAATTATAGAAACAAGGATTTAAGGATGTCAGGATTTGGAGGATTTATCAAAAAGAAAGACATCATTCACATTATCAATCATGAGTCATCTATAATGGAAATCCTTTAATCCTCTTTTTCCTGAAATCCTCGTAAAATAATCCCCACTCGTTACAAAAGGGAATCTATAAAACAGCCAATAGGGGATTAAAACTGAAAATAGATGAAGGGCTGAATATCTGCAGAACGAGCTTGAAACAGAATCCAGATAACTATCGCCAGGAGAAGGGATTGAACTAAAACCGGAGTTCTGCGTAACACATTTTGGAATCCCAGCTCAAATTTATCGGGCATCCAGTGAAACAGGTATCCTGCTGCCATTAAAATTGCCACCAAACGATATTCAGTTAGCCATTGCCAGAAAATTCTGCCATTGAAAACCGTGGCAATACGACTAAGCATCATCCAGGCATTGGCAAAATCTGGAGAGCGGAAGAAAATCCAGCAAAAACAGATAAAATGAAAGGTGACAATTACTCCTACTACTTTCATAAAACGGGTCTGCATGAAGCGAAAGCCCAAAACCAGCTTATCGAAAGCCAAAGCCAGACCATGCATGCCACCCCAAACCACAAAGTTCCAGGATGCTCCATGCCACAAGCCACCTAACAGCATGGTGATCATCAGATTTACATATTGCCTGGCTTTGCCTTTTCGGTTTCCACCCAAGGGTACGTAAAGATAATCCCTAAGCCAGGTGGATAAAGAGATGTGCCAACGTCGCCAGAAATCCGTTACACTTGTTGCCCTATATGGACTTAAGAAATTAACAGGCAATGAAAAACCCATAAGAGCAGCCAAACCAATAGCAATATCGGAATAACCGCTAAAATCACAATAAATCTGCATGGCATAAGCATACACCCCCAGCAGGTTTTCCACTCCCGAAAATAGAGCCGGATTATCGAACACCCTATCCACAAAATTTACGCTAAGATAATCTGCGATTACCCCTTTTTTTAGCAAACCTGAAAAGATTAGAACCAGAGCTCTTGCCACAGTATCCTTGTCCAAGCTAAGCTGCTTGTTTATCTGCGGAATAAAATAGCTTGCCCGAACTATGGGACCTGCTACAAGCTGCGGAAAAAAGGATACGAAAAAGCTGAAATCGGCAAAGCTTTTGATAGGCTTTAGTTTGCCGAAATAGATATCCAGGGTGTAGCTCCAGGTTTGGAAAGTGAAGAACGAGATACCCACCGGAAGCACGATATCATACATAGGTAATTGACCGCCAAACAATTGGTTTAGCGTGGTTATAAAGAAATTGGTGTATTTATAATAACCCAGCGAACCAAGATTCCAAAACAAACTAAGCAGCAGATAAGCGCGTTTTGCATTCTTGCTTTCAGCACGGTGGATAAGGGAACCCAGGGCAAAATTTATTAGCGAGGTGGTAATTAGCAACGCTACAAAAGCACCACTTGTTTTGTAGTAAAAATACATGGATACAAGCATCAGATACCAGGTTCGCACCTTTACCCGATTCACGATGAAAGGATATAGTAACAAGATAGCGATAAAGAAAAACAGGAAAAAAGTGCTGTTAAAAAGCAGAGGCATTTTGGGATCGTAAGGTAAGGAACTAAGCAGTTTTGAAATCAGATTCACATATACTCCCTCATCACTATTTCTCGCTAAAAGCCTTGTAGCTTTTTATCAAAGCCTGATAGAACAGATACCCTTGCAACATGTAACCTTTTGGGGTGTAATGCAATAAGTCCTTGGAAGCCATTTGTTCCTTGCGCCACTTAATCACACTTCCCTTGCCACCCATCACAGCACTAAGATCCCACCAGGCACAATTGTTGTTTTTGGCGTAATCTATAATTATTTTTTCCACCTTGCCCAAATCTTGATTGTGCTTCCCTCTTTTATGGGAATCCGGAGGCAGGGTAAACAGAACTGGAGTTGTAGGATTCGCACCCCTAAACTCCGCCATGAATTTTTCCAGATTTGCACTAAATACCTTCTCTTTAAAGTTTCCCTGAGCATCATTTGTTCCCAAAGAGATAACGATAAGATCGGGATTTAGTAAACTGATTTGGGTAAACAATTGGCTTGCCCCAATCAAATTGTAAAAACCGGCACCGTTTATGCCGGTAGCATGGAATAATAAGCCAGGCTGTTGCTTCTCTAACATCATCCCATAAAGATGCGAGCCATCCCCTTGCAGGCTAAGCTCGATGTTGCTAACTGCTGTTTCCCAGCTTGCTTCACTATATTGATACTCGCCCAAGCTGATCTCTTTGGGCTGAAGCTGCTCATCTTTAACCTTTAATAATGGCTTTACTCCCGGTGCGGAGCTTAATAAACTAAGCTTGTTAAAGCTGTTGTCACTTACAAAGAAGGGATTTGTTTTTATGGCTAAGGTGGCACCCTTGCTGGTATTAAGGGCATAGCCACATAACCCACGCTCGTTATTCAATCTGCTAAATCCGCCAGTACTGCTAATTCGGTAATCATCCGGTTGATTAGTTCCTGCCAGGCGTAAGGGGAAAACCAAGCCTCTTCCTGCATCTCCATAATACTTTTGCAAAGAGGCACGGGCTGTCCCGGGAAAATAGCCTGATTGAA
>JAQVMI010000223.1 GCA_028703735.1 Candidatus Cloacimonadota bacterium
GAATTAACACGCCATTTCGAGGCAACAGGTTCGCCGGATTCGGCTACGGCATAATAATAAAAACCATCAGTTTTACTTTGGATTATGGTAAACCCCCTGGCATCATGCAAGCGGTTAGCGTATTCATCCCCACTGGCAAATAGCTGAAGCACAGAGCCATCCGGCTGTGTTACTTCGGAAGGGATGTTCTCCAGATAAGCTGTGAAGCCACTAATGGGAATCAGGCATAGTATAAGGATAATTAATCGTCTCATTATATCTCCTATGATAAAGGCTTGATTTATGCAAAAATCAAGCCGATCTATCAGGGAAATTTGGCTAAGGTCAGTTTAGGTTTAATTTAAAAAAACTGCGATAAGGGTTACATCTTGATTAACTGCCTAATGGGGTAATACTCGTGACGGTTGTCAATAAGCTCCACTTTGCTGCGTTCGTTTAGGTACCATTGGTTCAGGTGTTCCTGCTGTGCTTCAGAATTTGCGGTATCTATTATGCTTTTTTTGTCCTTTTCCCAAATGGTAAAATCCGGAAGGTAGCGTTTGGTTACCTTTGCCAAATACCAATGTTTATCTTTTTCGATAAGCTGGGTAAAACTGCCCTCATCGGTATTGAGAATCGCTTTGTTCAGTTTAGAGATGTTTCCTATTTGTTTCAGCATGGCATCTTCTGTAATATCAGTAAGCTCTATCACATCCAGGCTATCGCGCCTGGCTGCCGCAAGGTAAGTATCAGGAGTTTCGTTCCTTAAAAAGTTTTGCACATACTGATCCATGGTATACATGCGTTTGGTGCGTGTAGCGGTAATCTGGATTTCTGGTTTCTTCAGTTCGAATTCCTGATAGTACTCTGGTAGCTCACGGTTTAACTCCAGCACCAATATATCTCCGGTGGGGGCATAGAAGACATCCGGCATGGTGCCTGCTGGATTATTGAACGCAAAGGTAATCAAAGATGGAGCTCTTCCAATCCGGGGGATAATTTCGTCGCTGCTGCTAAACATACTGCTTTCTTCCAAGGGTATCTTAAGCTCGGCAGCAGCTTGCACCAAGCCAATTTCCTTGGCACGGGTAAAAAGAGCTGCGCTTTTGTTCTTGTTATCTTTAGCCCTGGCTTCGGAATCATCTGCCTTGGAAAAAGCACCTTGAAAACGCACAAAGGTATAGCCCCTTCCATTTTCTCTACGGTAATCCTGCAAATGCTCTTGATAATATTGACGTGCCTCTTCGTCCGAAACAGTGATGGATTTTAGCTTGCTATAGTCAAAATGAATTATAGTAGCATCAGCCCGATTATTCTGGATAGTCCATTTTGCTTTCACGCTGTCCGGATTGGCGGTAACTTCGCCTTTGATGGAGTTTATCAGTTTCTTATAGCTATACATATCACGGGTGTATTCTATTACAGACTTCTTGAATTCCGGGTTTTCAGCAAGTGCTTTCTCGTATTTCTTGTTATCGAATTTATCTTTAGTATAAAAATCTTTGATCTGCTTGATACCGCCTGGTATGTTCTTTTTAATATCTGCTTCCAGTTCTGCATTGGTCACCTTAATCTTACCTGCCTTTATGGCTTTATCATAAACCCAGATACCCACAAGCTCTTCCCAATATTGGTTGTTATAGCGAACGCTATCTTGTGAGGAAAGAGCAGCACCCTTTACATGATACTCCAGATAGGCTTTAAAGCCGTCATTAAAGGTTTTATAATCGTAGCTTCGGTCACCCACCTTTGCCACAAGGGCTTTAGGATCAGGGGTTTTTGCTGTTAATAGAAAGGCGGTTCCAAACAGCATTAGCAAGGTGATCAATCTCTTTATAAGCATTATTATACTCCATCTTATTAGGTACTCCATCTTATTAGGTTTTCTGGCTCTCTTTCATTTTGGGTGGGTAGAAGTCTTTGTTTAAGCTTGTCATTCCGGACTTGATCCGGAATCCATTTTAAAAAAACTCCAGAGGTGTGAAAGATAACTAATTGTCTTTCAATATATTATATCACTACCTCTGAAAAGGGTATATTTGAACTGGATTCCTGCCTTCGCAGGAATGACAAAAGGGCTCACTCGTTATGAAAGAGTACCGTTTTTTTTATGTGAACCACGCCACTGATATCAATACTTTTCAGATATGCAAATCATGCAAGAAAAAAAACCCAAAGCCGGTTAAAGCTTTGGGTTTTATAATCTGTGTATCAGGGCTTAATGCCCCTTACACAATTAGTAAGTTATTTTGCTAACAGCATTTTGCGGGTGATACTCTTACCGGCATTGTTTACCTGGTAGAAATAAATTCCGCTGGAGACGTTGCTATTGTTTTCGTCTTTTCCGTTCCAAACCACTTTCTGGAAACCAGCAGCCATATCGCCCGATACAAGATTGCGAACAAGCTGACCCTTTACATTGTATATCTTCAGGCTGGTCATGCCACTGTTTGGCAGGCTGAAGGAAATAGTTGTTTCAGGGTTGAAGGGATTGGGGAAGTTTTTGGCATCTAAAACAAGGGCAGGAGTTTCGGGATCATCATTTGCGCTGCCAGTGTGAACAATGGGGCGTATCATGATTTCGCCTGTGCTTACTGCTTCCCAGTCTGTAGCAATTTTCTTGTAGCTGAAACCGTTTGTGCTTGTATCTAAGCCGATCTGAGCTGCATTGGTTGTTTCCAGAATACCGACATAGAACGAGCCATCTTCCACAACAATTTCTTGACCGAGGGTAACGTAGTTCCAGCCGGCAACCACGGATGCTGCAGGATATTGGAATTGAGCTAATTGAGCACCGGGCATGCCATTAGCACCATCATTGTCATAAACGCGAACGATGATTCCAGCGGTTCCGGGAGTGTGAACATATACTTTAATGTATTTCACTGCTACGGGACCAGCATAACTATACTTAACTGCCATCTGTTTGGCGGATCCAACGCTGAATCCAAGCTCTGCTGTACCATCGTCGTGCAGTAATTCGCTATGATACATAGGAAGAACAAACACGCTGATGTTATTTGAAGCAAGGGATTCATTTTCACCGTAAAGAGCAGTAACATAATAGCTGTGAGTTCCACCGGTAACGTCTGTATCTGTGTAGGTTAACACTGTTCCGGCTACTTGACCCACAAAGCTGCCATCGCGAAATACTTTGTAAGCGGTTACGTCACGATTGCGTGAGGGATTAGAAGCAGAAAGTGCGCCGGTAATAGGCTGAATATTGTTTTCGGGAAGTTCTCCAAGCACAAATTCGTTACCTGCTGCATCAGCTACATATACTTTGATGTTCCAGTTATAAGTTAAGGTGGGTGCAACAGCAGTAAGGGTTTGCCATGCATTATTCATACGAATCATGTTGCCATAACCTTCCACGGGAGGACCAGCATCACAACCTGCGGGATAACCCAGGGTTGCATTGCATCTGTAGCCAGCCATCAGGGATGTTCCGGAAGGAATTGTGTAAGGAGTGGTAAGCACAATTTCGTTCCAGGCATCGATTGTAGGATTGGAAACTGCTTGATCATATACCAGGGTACCGGCAGTGCCTGTCCAGATACGGATTGCATAGCTGCAACTTGTGGTAGGTTCTGCTGGGAAGAATTTGATCTTGGTGATATTCATGCCAACATAGGGATAAATACTATTGGCAGAACCTAAGGCATCCCATTTTGCTGCAACGTCAAAATCGGCTACTCCATTTGTACCAACGGAATTGCCTGCATTATCGCCATCATAGCTTAGCCAGCCTTCTTCACCACCGCCACCACCGCTTCCGGGGGCAGCCCAATTTAATACAACATTGGTTCCGGTAACTGTGCCTTCCAGATTCTCTGGAGCAGCAACGATGATATCGTTATAAATCTTGAAATCATCGATCATAAAACCTGTTCCACTCGGAGTATCAGAATCAGATTTGAAATACCAACGGAATTTCACTGTTGCACCAGCATGCATGGTAATTAAGCCATCCAGGCTATAGCTATCTGTCATGGAAGCCCAATCTGGTGGGGCATCGCTATAAACATAGTTATTGCCTGTGGCACTTCCAGAGGGATTACTCATGGCATACCAGGTTACACCGTTATTGGGGGAAATTTCCCAGCCGAAATAATCTACTTCCGGGAAGGTATTAGGATCTGTGAAAAGACCTTTAACCATGAAGTCTGTTCTGATGTCACCACTTGCAGGAAGGGTAATGGACGGGGTTTCAAGGTAGTTAAGCATGTTCACATTATAGCTTCCTGCGGCATTTTGGTTTTTCATCACATGAGATGGTGATGGTGCACCGGCTTCTGTGG
>JAQVMI010000224.1 GCA_028703735.1 Candidatus Cloacimonadota bacterium
AACATTATAGCTACCAATGGGGATTAAGATACTGTATGCACCCACGCTATTTGTTGTGGCAGTATGGGTTCCGGCAGTAACCGTGGCAGAGGGTATGGGGCTATTATTTGCCGAATTACGCACCACTCCGGAGATGAAACCGGTAATTTCTTCCTTGGTGATGATATTGGAAAATGCCGGCACAGAAGTTACACCGGAGGTGTAAATAGCTTTCACAGCCCAGCGGTAACTTCCATTTGGCAGACTTGCCCAACTGAGATCAATATAGTTCAGGCTGGGGATAGGTGTTGGATTGTAATCTACCCAAGCATTCTGATTCCCCTCTTGTCCGGCAAAAAGCCTCCAAACTTTATAGCCAATCAGGGCTCTGTTTGGGTGCCCCGAAGCTCGGGATACCTTAGCAGGAACAGGTTGCAATCCCGCTGCAGAAAAAGCTGCTCTGGAATTACTTAAGCTGGTTTGCAGTGGTGCAAGTGCACTCTGATTGAATTGTGTGATACTTGGAGCAACTGCCCTGCTTGTTCTGGAAGTTTGGGTTTGGGTTTCGGGGCGCACTTCTGCAAAGCGAACTGCCGAAACTTCGTTGCCAATGTAGATATCATCAATAAACCATGCATACCACAAGCCATCATTGGTTACGGGATCATCTGCATGCCAGGCGATCTTAAGTTGCAAACCTTCATACTGGCTAAGGTCTATGGTTATGGGTGAAGCGTAATAATTCCAGCCACCTGTTTGGGCTGAAGCATCCCACAGAATATTCCAGGTGTTGCCATTATCGGTGGACATTTTTACATAGTAATGATCACCGCTATTGGAACCCAGGAAAGCATAGGTATCAAAATTAAGATAAGCTGCGGGAGGGCAATTGAAGCTTGGGGTAATTAGCCACTCATCCTGATGATCGTAGCTCCACCACAATCCCGCTTGCATTACTCCCTCGGTGGGGTTAACAAGCTGTGCATTGATGTTTACGCTGCCAAATCTGCACCAAGTGGGGTCTATTCCGCTTACCGGAGCTCCGGTATTGTTTATTACCTGAGTCCAGGATTCTGGAGGGAACACATCTCCCTCAAAGCTTTCTAACACATCCAAAGCATTGGGATCCGGTGCCAGCCAGGTTAAACTTACCTGGGTGTTATTCTGCGTAATTTCTGCCAACACCTGTCGTGGTGCATAGGCTACTTCATTTAGCGTAACTGTGCCAAAGCTGTAATTGGTGCTGCCAACCTCAATAGTGCCGGAGTAGTTTTGATATCCGGGACGAATAATGGTGAAATCATAAGTTTGATTTGCATATACCCCTGGAATGCTGAATGCACCTGAAGCGTTACTGCTAACATTATAGTCCTCGTAACCTTGCAGGTTTATCCCTGCTCCGCTTAATCCTGATGAAGTATCACTGGCGATAATGGTTCCGCTTACCGATACTGTAAGCATTTGTTGTAGGGCAATATTGCGAACAATTGTTTCGTCTTCGGGAATCACTATTGATACAGTTTGGGTTACGTAACCGTAGCGGGAAAAAGTAAAATCGTAGGTACCCGCCACGATGTTTATGATGCTATACTGTCCCTGTGCATTGGTGGTTGCAGTATATCCACCTGTGGTGGAAGCAATAGCCACTCCTGCAAGAGGAGTATTACCTGCTCCGGTTACGGTGCCATTCAGGTGCCCCACTCCCCCGGGAATAATGAAAATGCTGGTTTTGGGGAAAGCAGCGGAAACTGGGGCATCAGGTGGAGCTGCGGGATCGAAATCAATAGTGTCTGAATAGACATTATGAGCTCTGGATTGGGTTAAAGTTTGGGTTCGGAACACATTTTGGCTGCCATAGTAATCTGTATCCATAGGGCGTTCCACCATAAGCACCAGATTTTGTCCATTCAGATACAAATAGTTTTGGTTAAAGGGTATCTGGATCAGGTTTTCACCACTTGGGTAATTTACAGTACCGCTAAAAACCTGGGTAAGCTGGGTGGATGGTATCCATCCGCTGCTTAAATCTGCTTGGGTTGTGGTGCCTATCCATACATTTGTAGGCATGTTTAGCAGGTCTTCGGTAAAGAAATTATAAAACCCGATACCTGTGATGCTGCCAATGGTATTGCCCAGTTCAGCGGGATAATACATGCACTCAAACAGGGAATTCATGTAATACATATCCACAGGTAACCGCCCAGTTTGGTTACCTTCGCCAATAGTTAAAACCACCAATCCTTCCGGATAAACGTTTACGGCAAGATTTGGGCTTGCATCGTTCAAGGGATTTTGATCCCCCGTCAAAACAGTTTTTGCGTAGATGCTGGCAGCTCCTTCTGTGGCTGGAGTCCAGGGAACCACCACATTTACTGTTTGGTTTGGATTCACCGTAATGCCATTTACAGAACCGATTTCCACATCTCCCTGTCTAAACAGTTTTACTGTATAAGTGCTTTGGACATTGCTACCCCAATTGAATACGCTAACTGTATAATTTGAGGGAGAACCAACAGAAGGAGTAGTATTGCCTATCACAGCTAAAGCAGCCAGATCATTTTGGGGGATAAGCTCCAGCATTACGTTATCGAGGTAAATTGCCTGATACTGTGTTTGCTGATTATGTTTGAAGGCTATGTTTTTTCCTGTGCCGGTGTAGCCACCAAAGCTAACCACATATTCTGTCCAATCCTGGTTGAGATCCACGTTCTGAATAAGAGTAAAGCTTTCGGGGTCTTGGGGATTGGTCATTATCCCCACCGAAATTGAGCTTCCTGCGCCACCCATTGCCCTGAAATTTACCCTGGAGGTATTCGTAGCTATGGTATTGGCATAGGGAGGGGCTACCAGAATAAGGGTTGAATTGAGATCCGCAGCATTATTCAGCATCACGCTATTAGGAGCAGAGAAGGAGCTGGCAGCAGTGCTGATAATACTTTGGGTGGAGGTTCCCTGCACAATCCTGCTCCATTGAACCGGAATTTCCGGAGCTGTAACAGCATCGAAATTCTGCAGATAGGGTAAGCTGGTGATGGTGGGGTCTATACATATTCCGCTAAGCTCCACAGCATGAGGGGTGCGGCTATGCGCTTCCCTACTGCCCAAGGCTATACGTAGATTATCGTTTATGGTTACAGTAGCAGCATGATTTCCAACAGAGCTTGGATTATAACGGGCAATAAAGGTAATGGATTGCCCGGTATTTAGGGTGGCAGGTAAAGTTGGCTGGTTTTGCAGGCTGAAAAACTGATTACCGGCTATATTGATGGAATTTATTGTTAAAGGTGAGCCCCCTGCATTCATAATGCTGAAGCTTTGGTTATGAGTGCTGTTTAGTAGCACTGTGCCAAAGTTTCTGCTTTGGGGGGTAACTGTGAAAATGGGATCAGGACTTAAGGGAGTCATAAATAATGATGTATTGGGGTAAGCTGTGGAAGCAAGTGCTTCTGCAGGGGGTGTATTAGGAATATATTCATCCCAATCCGACCACACGTTTCGGCTGCGTTGGGTAGTCCCATTGGAAAAATAGAATCTATCTTCAAAATTATAATACTGTGTATCCATGGGGCGATTCACCATCATCACCAGGTTTCCACCCGCATAAGTAAAGGGTTGAGTTAGCGGAATGGTAATGGTGTTTACTCCATTGGGATAGTTTACAGTTCCATCGAAAACCTGCGTCATCGCTGTGGCAGGAATCCAGCCGGAAGTTAGATCCATCAAATTGGTGGTGCCCAGCCAGATTTTTGTGGGCATATTGGGCAGGTTTGAGAAGAAATTACTGTAAAAGGCTATTGATGTAATATTACCGTATGCGCCAATTTCCTGAGGATAGAAAATTGTTTGGAACAGGCTGTTTTTATAGTACATGTCCATAGGAATTCTTCCCAGCTCTGTGCCTGTGCCAATGGTGGAAACAATAATACCCGCCGGCATTACGGTAAGAGAAAGAGGAGAGCTGGCATCGTTCAGATTGTTCTGATCTCCGGTTAGCATTACCTTGGCGTAAATCTGCATTGCACCCGGGGTAGTGGGAGTCCATTGCAGGGGAACCTGCACAGTTTGATTCATGCCTATAGATACACCGGCAGCAGAGGCAAGTTCCACATTATTGGCATTAAATAGCTTAACTGTATAGGTAGCCTGATTATTGGTTCCCCAGTTATAAATACTTGCCGTGTAGGTAGTGCCATTCCCAACGCTGGGAGTTGAGTTTCCTGCTATGGATAAGCAAGCCAGATCGGTGGTGGGAATCACTTCCAACATCACATCATCCACATACAGAGATACGTATA
>JAQVMI010000225.1 GCA_028703735.1 Candidatus Cloacimonadota bacterium
CAATCCTATTGCCTTTGTAGAATTTGAAGACCTTAGTGGTAAGTTCGAAATCCCCTTGTTTAATCGTGATTATCAGCAATACTTTTCGCAGGTTATTCCCGGAAAAGTATACTTTATCTTTGGCACGAGATCTACCTTCAATGGTAACGATGATGGGATATTGCGGGTAATGCCTCAAGCCCTTATCCAGTTCGAAAATCTGGCTCGTGAATTGAAGGGAGAGCTAAAAGTAACCTTATCTTTAGAGCAGATAAAAAAAGGGTTGTTAGCCGAAATTGGAGCGTGGCAACAAAGAAAACCGGGAAAGTTTAAGCTGCAAACTCAAGTTCAGACCTCAGATTTAAACACGTACCTGCTGGAATCCCGCAGAACCTTCTTCCCCGATAATGGCATCCTTAGCTGGCTGGAAAAACACAATGTGGACTTTTCTGTGAAAGTGATTACCAATGATAAAAACTCTTAGCCTGATTCTGCTAATTGCTCTTATGCTTATTGGCTCTTTGTATAGCCAGGAAGTGATTTTTGAACACTACGAAAGTGGAGTAGATTTTTGGGTTCTGCTACCTTACGATGCCCTGAATTTTAAAAAAGGGGCAGAAACTACCGAATACCAGGTAAGCCTGATAATTAGCGATAACAAGAAGAAACAGGTTACCAACTTTGAGCGCAGTGTCTTGATCATAAAAAGGGACTGGCTAAGCGAAACAGCAATCCCGCTGCAGTTCAATGCAGCCCTGGAAACCGGAACCTATACTGCTGTGTTAAAACTGAAAAACAAGGCTTTGGGAGAAAAGCGCAGCATAAAAAAGGGATTTCAGGTTGACCACAACTATACTGAAATTGGTCTAAGCTGGATTATTGCTCAGAAAGATGGGGTTTCCTATATCCCCAGCAAGGTTTCACCCGAAACAATGTACCCGGAAGTTTTGGAATTAAGGCAGAGCTATTCAATTTCTTTGGATAGCTTACGAATCCAGATTGATAACAATAAACTGATGGTAAATAATCCTAAGAATCCCATACACCTGAATCTTGTTCCCTATCTTAACAAGGGTGAAGAAAACAAAATGAAGCTTACTTTTTATGAGAAAAACATCCATTATAATTTGGAGCCGTTCTTGTTCTCACCTTGGTACAGCTATTCACTGCGTTATAACCCAAGTGAACAAATTGCACAATTACGCTATATTGCCTCTCAGAATGAATGGCAGGAATTGCGAAAACTATCCGAAAAAGAAGCTGTAAATGCTATAGAGAACTATTGGAAAGCCACAGATCCAAGCCCCGGAACCATCCGAAACGAAACAAGAGAGAAGTTTTACCAGAGAGTGTTACTGGCAGATGATAAATTCTCGGTGCATAAAAAAATGAAGGGTTGGGCATCTGATCGTGGTAGAATATATATCAAGTATGGAGAACCGGATGAAATAAATGCTGAGACCTACCCCATGGGAAGGTATCCCACGATAATCTGGTCTTACTATAAACAAAACCTGGAATTCATCTTTGCTGATACGCAAGGATATGGACAATACACCTTAAGGAACAAAGAAATTGAATACTAAAAAGTACTTTTTGATCGCAGCAATAGGCTTTGTGATCAACGTTCTATCAGCCCAGGCACTTAGTCTTTTTGTGGATGTAAACAGATTTCTTGATGGTGATTCTAATACCATTATATTGGTGGATTACCAAATTCCATACCGTAATCTGGTCTTTTTGGCTCAATCCGGGGGATATTTTGCCGAGGTTTCGGTGAAGATAGATCTGATGGAAGCGGATAGTGTTCTAATAAGCCAGGAAGTTACAGATAATATTGGCATTTCCAGCAAAGCCGATGCAGAAAACCAACAGAAGTATTACTTAAACAGGATTAGCTTCAAATTGGATAAGCCCAGCTATACCATGCGATTTAATGCCACAGACCCTAATTCCGGACGAACAGTATTGAAGTATTTCGAGATAAAAGCACTGCCATCCGGATCACTATTAAGCGATATAGAACTAAATAGCGAAGTACGGACTGACAGCTTGCAATACCTGCCAAAATTCAAGCGCAATAATGTGCTGTACAAACCCCAGCCATCCCTTTTGCTGAACAAGAATACCAATGATAACGGGTATGTGTATTTTGAGACCTACAATAATGTTTTATCAGACAATGGAAGCTATATGCTGAATCTGGCTCTGGAGTGCGATTCCATAGTAGTTATGGATGAATATCTGGATTATAAACCCCAAAAAAAAACCGAAAGCTATTCCCTGGCAATACCACTTGCAGAGCTTAAACCAGGATTGCATAAGGGATATATAACACTGCTTGCCGGAGAAGTGAAAGAAGAACGCAGCTTTGATTTCGTGCTACTCGAAGAAAAAGAAGAGCAGCACTATCTGCTGCCCAACAATGATGACGAGTATGAACTGATGCACATCTTTATGGGCAACAGACTAACTCAGGACTGGAAAAACATGAACCCTGACAGGCAAAGAAGATATATAACCCAGTTTTGGAGAAATATGGCAGCAAATACCAAACGTAGCATTCCGGCAATAATGAGTTTGGTTCAGGATAGAATTGATTATGCCAATAGAAATTTTGGTCACCTAAAGGCTGGCTGGACTTCTGATATGGGACGCATTTATATTAGGAATGGTGAAGCCGGCGATATTGAAAGAGGCACCAGCACAACTCAGAGCCGCTTTGTTCCAAAAGATTTTCAGATATGGAAATACTCCTCGGGCACAAAACCTGTGTATGTGTTTATAGATAACCAAATGAATGGCAATTATAAGCTGATTTACGTGGATGGGGACGATCTGGAATCTTCCAACCCGGATTGGCAGAGGTTCTTAGGAACAGATTTCGATGAATCCAAGCTTAATAATTAGTTCTCCACAATGGGGAAAAAAGCATCCTCAAAATGATGAACCGATAGCGTATCAGTATCAGAAAAATAGAAAACCACCAGAACATCAAAACGAAAAATATGGTTGCAAAACCGGGGATTCTGGTTAATGTATATCTGTGCTGTTTTGGATATCTTTTTTTGCTTTGTATAGGCAACAGATGCCAAAGCCATTTCCATATAGTGTGACGTACGTGTTTTTACTTCGCAGAATATCAGGCGTTGATCTTTTTCCACGATTAAGTCTATCTCACCGCAGGCTTGCCTAAAGTTACGGCAAACCACAGCATAGCCGCTGTTTATGAGGTGAGTTGCAGCTATGGATTCTCCAATTACTGATAGTTCTTGTTTAGAGTATGCATTCATGAGTCAAGAAAAAGCTTGACGGATTAAATGTCAATGATATTAATGATCCACGATAAGAAACAACACCGAAAGGTGGAGGGAAGTATGAAAAAACTTATATTGTGCCTAATTGCTCTGGCAGCTATGTTTAGCATAGCCCAGGCAGCGCCGTTTCAAACATTGGGGATGTTGCGCACCCCGGATGCCTATGTGTTACCACATCTGGCTTTTGAAGGAATGTTTGTTGGATACTACCGTGATGTGAGAGCACCGGCTCCTCAAACAGAAGAACAAAAAAAAGCCTACAAGAACTGGTTCCCCTATGCCATGATAGGCGGTGGAATATTAGACAGAGCCGAATTGGGAGTCTTTTTGGGTGACTATACAAAGGAAGATGACCTCACCTATTACTTTAATGCAAAAGTTAAGATAATAGAAGAGACTCTTCGCATGCCACAAATATCCGTTGGTATGGATAATATCTTATCTCCTATGGGTGGGAAATCTCAGGATTTGGAACCGACTGAAGCTTTTGCAACTCACCCAGATCGCGAATCATACGAAGCGTTTTCGCCCTATGCTGTAGCATCAAAGCAGGTTATTTTTGCCGGAATCCCCTGGATGCTGAATGGCGGTTTTGGGATGAATCGTTTTATCGGTCAGGTTACCAGATCAAGAATTTTTAACGGTTTATTTGCCTCCCTGGAAATAAACCCCATCCAAGATTTAGCCATTTTGGGTGAGTTTGACGGGGAAGACTTCAATGCTGGCGTTAAATATAGCGTTGGCAACTGGGGTGCCAAGGTTGGGTTCTCTGCTGTAGAGGACTGGGCAAAGGATACAAAGTACAAGAAAAACCTTCGGGTTGGAATTGGGATTTCGTACCTTTTTGATAAATATGCCGAAGCAAAACGCCGCCGTCCAGATTTAAAGTATGTAGCTATGGAGCCAACTTTTGATGAAGCCCAAATTGCTTACGACGAGGAAGGAAACTTAGTTGAGCAACCTCCATTTGTTGCAGGT
>JAQVMI010000226.1 GCA_028703735.1 Candidatus Cloacimonadota bacterium
CTGTACCACCACCAACAACAATACCACCACCAACAACAACTGATTTAAATAATAATAATAATAATAATAATAATAATAATAATAATAGCTGATCCAGATCGGCTTTGTTATATGTATTCATTCTGCTCCAAATGGTGTGATGATGCGCACGCTCCACCACAGAAATGGTATCAATCTGAATATAGCAAAGCTGCTGAATCAAAGAGCATAAACCATCCTTACCGGTTAAGGCTTGTTGACGGTATAATTGGCTTCCCAATGCGATGTTTATTGCTTGTTTAAGTTCAAGTTCCATACAAGGCTCAAAAACCATTTTTGCAGGCATTTTGTCAAGCAGCAATGCGAGATTAACTCTCGACAAAAAAAATGGGAGTATTCCAATATTATGCTTGACACATTCTTTCTAATCTTATTACTGTCACAATTAAGAATTTGATTTCTCATTGGAGGAAAAGATGCGCCATTTCAAAGAGTACCTAATATTTACGCTGTTACTCTCAATTTTTGTTTGTCTTGCAGCACAGACTCAGGAATGGGCGTGGGCGCAGGTAGCAGGAGGCTCTGATACTGACTATGCAGAAGGGGTAGCAACTGATACCCAGGGTAACAGTTATGCAACAGGTTCTTTTACCGGTACAGCCAATTTTGGTACCACCGTTTTAACCAGCATTGGATCCGAGGATATCTTTGTGGCAAAGGTAGATAGCCACGGAAATTGGATTTGGGCAATAAGTGCAGGAGGTATAGACAGCGATTACAGTTATTCTATTGTAGTTGATCCAAATAATAATGTGTATGTTACCGGATGTTACGCACAAACAGCATTCTTCGGTTCGATCACTATTCAAAGCCATGGAGCTTCTGATATGTTCGTGGCGAAAATTAGTAACACCGGTGTATGGCAATGGGTTCGACGTGCTGGGAGTTATAGTTCTGATTCAGGTTCTGGAATTGCGTTAGATACGAGTTCAAATATATATGTTTGCGGTTTTTTTCAACACTCGGTACAATTTGGTACTACTGAACTGGAAAGTTACGGTTCCCTCGATGTTTTTGTTGCCAAATTAGATAATAACGGTAATTGGGTTTGGACCAAGAGCGCTGGTGGCGAAGATAGCGATATTGGATACCAGTTAGCTGTGGATGCAAACGCAAATATTTACCTTGCCGGTCAAATTGGCTATGATGCACATTTTGGTCAGATAAGCGTTTCAAGCAGCGGTCAAGGGGATATTTTTGCAGCTAAGTTAGACAGTTATGGCAACTGGGTTTGGGTGCGATCTGCTAATGGGAACGGAGGAGATGACAGAGCAACGGGGATAGCTTTAGACGTTAATGCAAATGTATATATTACGGGGCAAATCTGGGGAAATGTAACTTTCGGGACTCAAACTCTATACAGCCATGGAGGTTATGATATATTTGCCGCAAAGCTGGATAGTAACGGAAACTGGATATGGGCTGTAAGCGCAGGTGGGTCAAGTAATGATTGTGGCTACAGTATTGCGGTTGGGATGGATAACAAAGTATGTTTAACGGGAAGATTTATCTCACATGCTGTTTTCGGGAATACCGTAGTCGATGGTAACGGTTTGTTCGATATCTTCGTTTGGATAATGGATAGTAGTGGGAATATGGTTGCGATAAAAACCGCAGAGGGATCGGGTAATGTCTATAGCCATTGCATTTGTGTTGACGACAACAACTGCATAAGCATCGCTGGCTTCGTTAGCGGAACAGCACTCTTCGGAAATCATACAGTCGTTAGTTCCGGGTCTATGGATGTTATGGTAGCCAGCTTGAAATTTCTATCCGCAACACCTACATTCGATCCACCCCAGGGAAGTTATACAAATTCACTTGATGTATCGATAAACTCCGCAACTGATGGAGCAATAATCTATTACACTTTAGACAACTCCCTCCCCACCCATTTGTCGCCAATTTACACCACACCAATCCACATTGATGACACTACAACAATTAAAGCCATTGCCATGCATCAGGATTATCCAGAAAGCAACATTGCAACAGCTACTTATCAGATTAACATTACTGGTTTATCCCCAATTTTTACTCCGGTAAGTGGAACATACCCAAATGCAATCATTGTGACCTTAACCTATCCACATCCAGATTCTCAAATTCGCTACACCCTGGATGGGACAGAACCAAACACTTCGTCAGCCTTATATTCAGCACCCATATACATAGAATCCACCACCACAATCAGGGCAAAAGCTTATGAGCCAGATTGTGTTCCAAGTGGAACAAGTGTGGCATTATACACAATTACTGGTACGGTTGCAACTCCAGTGGTTTCGCCACCCAGCGGTACATATTCTTCTCCGCAATGGGTTGCATTTTTTTGCCCCACCCCAGGAACAAGCTTCAGATACACTTTAGACGGAACAGAGCCAAATGCATCATCCCACCTCTACGCATCACCGATATTGATCAATTCTTCTAAAACATTGAAAGTGAAAGGTTATCTTACCGGTTGGATACCAAGCTTCATTACTACAGCAACATACACAATAACCGGAACAGTAAATTCACCGACATTTTCCCTCCCGGGTGGGCTATACACCAGTGCGGTTAACATCTCTCTAACAAGCTCCAACCCCGGTGCTTACATTCGTTATACTCTTGATGGTACAGATCCAAGTACGTATTCTACATTATACACTCTCCCTATCAATCTTGAGCATTACACTACTACTGTAAAAGCCAGAGCGTATCTTCCGGGATGGACTCCCAGCTCTGTAGCTGTTGCTACATATATTGTAACCGGCACCGTTGCTACCCCTGTATTCAATCCACCTGCGGGCGTAGTGGAAACCAACCAGGGGATAACTTTGTCCAGCAGTACCTGGGGTGCGCAGATCAGATATACGCTGGACGGAACAAACCCAATCCTTAGCTCACCTCTGTACACGGCTCCGATATTGATAAGTATCGCTACTTCCATAAAAGCAAAGGCATATCTAACAGACTGGGAACCCAGCGCAATTTCATCTGCAAGTTACCAGACTCCAGTATCAACTATTGACGAACTTCAAACACCCGAACCTGGAATTGTGGAGATATACCCAAATCCCTTTAGTGCTTCCACAACCATCGCATTGAATAATAAAGAGCCAAACCAAAATTATCAGATAAAGATATTCAACATCAAGGGAGAATGTGTATTTTCCCGGGATGGTGTTGCAAACGGCAAGCAGAGCTTTATCTGGAATGGTAATGATAAGAATAGCAAGCGCGTGGCTTCAGGATTATATTTGTTGAAATACACTGCCGCTAAAAAGAGTATTATGCGGAAGATCGTTTTATTATAGGACTATCCGGCTTACCGTATTTATCACCTCAGCAGATAGATGGTTCACTTTAAAGACTGCATCTCGTAATGCTGCTTTAGAGCAATACAGCACCATGATACATTCTATTGAATCTCTTCGATTGTTCCAACCAAGATGATTGCTATTACTTGATGCCGGTAGGCAGCCCAATGTATTCCAAATTAGGCTTGGGTAAAAAATGGGGGCATGTCTGTGGCTTTTTCAATTGACACAAAACAGTCTGATGGAAACCATGATCTACAGCACTTTGAATAGTGTTACGGAAACAAATAAACCATAGTTAAAAGATAATAGTATGATAGCGGTTTCGGTAAAAATGATTGGTTCTGATAAGTAAATAAAGTCTTTCAATAAAGGGAATATAGTGATGGATAAGCTGCAAAAAACTGCCTTACCGGAGATAGCGTTATGAAGGGCATAATTCTTGCCGGTGGTTCCGGTTCGCGTTTGCATCCCCTAACCATAGCTATCAGCAAGCAGTTAATGCCTGTTTACGATAAACCTATGATCTATTATCCGCTATCAGTATTAATGCTGGCAGGTATTAGAGAGGTGTTGCTTATCACCACTCCGGAAGATCAGGCGAGTTTTATCAAGCTTTTGGGCGATGGCACACAGCTTGGCATGAAATTTACTTACGCAGTGCAAAAAATCCCCAATGGTTTGGCACAAGCTTTTGTGATAGGGGAAGAATTTATTGGTAGCGATGATGTTTGCCTGATTTTGGGAGATAATATATTCTATGGAGCAGATTTGCAGGCAAAGCTGATTAAATGCACCAAGCCCGAAGGCGCAATAATTACCGCCTACCCTGTGAAAGATCCTGAACGCTATGGAGTGGTGGAATTCAATGCCTCACAAATTGCCATAAGCATAGAAGAAAAGCCCGCTAAACCCAAATCAGATCGGAAG
>JAQVMI010000227.1 GCA_028703735.1 Candidatus Cloacimonadota bacterium
CTATTCTCAGGGGTACTTTATCTGCTACAACAATCCACCCTTTTAACTCAAAAAAGACCAGAGGTTACATACAAAAACGGTCTTCGGGGATTTATGCGAAGTAATCTGCAAAGCTTTTTTGCAACACAGTGGGTCTTTTTTAAGTCAAAATCTCACACAATTTCACCATGAATAGCTGTAGGTTATCACGCAATTCTAACAGCCTGTATCCAATATCCTTTCAGTTACCTTGCAGGCACTTTTTATACTGCAAGGTAAAACAAAGGATTGATAATAGATACTGTTAAGAATAAGGGTGGATTTATCAGGAATTTACCTACTTAGATGGAGAAAAATGCTTGGAATCTCCCCACTGATCAAAGCCGATAGTTTCGCCAATGGATGCTATTCTTCGAGATAGACAACCCTGACACATATTTGCATTTTCGTCCAGACAGGGCTTTCCATCATAAAGCTGATACCCTTCACGGAATTTGGTATCTGTGATATTGGGCATCAGAATATTTGCTCCGGCAAGCAAGCCAAGTTCGCGTCCCTCCGGATGCAAAGCCTGTAAAGCAGTGGTTGTGGCAATATTTACATCCTTCAAAACAATTCTGCAGGTGGCAATCAACTTCAGCCCAAGTTCCAATGCTTTTTCATTGCTAAAACCATCCACAAGGTGTTTCAAAGGTGTGCCATGATGAGGAATAAAAGGACCCATACCAAGCATATCCACATCTTCATCATAAAAAAACAGGATGTCATCGGCAATATTTGCAATAGTCTGTTCGGGTAAACCTACCATAATACCTGTTCCGACCTGATAACCAATTTTCTTGATAGTGCGCAAGCAGTTTAACCGCTGTTCAAAACTATGATCAGCGGGATGAAGCTTTTTATACAGCTCTTGATTCGTGGTTTCGATGCGTAAAAGATAGCGGTGTGCACCTGCCTGAAACCATTGACGGTATATTTGTTCTGTTTGCTCTCCCAGCGATAGGGTAATCCCCAGTTTGCCTTTAGTAACTTCTTTTATACTTGTAATCAGCCGGGTAATAAAATCTGTCCAAGGCTTATCTTCCCGTTCACCTGCTTGAATCACCAAAGAACCATAATGATTGTCATAGCACCATTTGGCTTCTTTCAATGCTTCTTCAAAGCTCATCTGATAGCGTTCGAAATCCGGATTACCGCTACGAATGCCACAGTAATAGCAATTCTTGGCGCAAATGTTACTTAGCTCTATTAATCCACGAAAATATACAGTAGTGCCTACAAATTGCTTTTTTACGGAATATGCCTTATCATACAAGGCTTGTAAAGCTTCCTTTCCTTCAGTGGAAAGTAGCTGGATAATGTAATCTCTATCTGGTCGCATCAAATCCTCACTTTTATGATAAAGTATTTGTTTATGTTATACCGGCAACCATAACTATCGCTATTAGTAAATAATCAGTGCAGAAAAAAGGTAATTTAGCTGAATAAGCAGGTGATGATTAACAATTTACAAGGAAGCATCCAAAGTTGGTTCTGGAATTGGTGGCGGGACATTATAAGTTTTTCGGTGAATGGGTGAGAACCCAAAAGTATGAATCATCTTACAATGCTCTTTGGTTCCATAACCTTTGTGACGAGCAAAGCCATACTCTGGATAAACGCAATCGTAAGATGTCATTAATCTATCCCGGTGCACCTTTGCCAATATAGAGGCAGCAGCTATGGCTGCATAAGTAGCATCTCCACGGATAACAGCTTTCCCCACATCTTGTAAGCCCTTTGGAACATCGCGCCCATCAATAAGGCATATTTTGGGTGAAGGGTTTAAACTTTGCCAGGCTCTCTCAAAACCCAAAAGTGTAGCTTGCAGAATATTATGTTTATCTATGTATTCGGCATCGATTTCCACGATGGAATAGGTTATCGCATTTGATACAATTTGCTTATACAATCTCTCTCTAACAGATCCAGATAGCATTTTAGAATCGTTTATTCCCAGGATAGATGCAGAATAATCCAAAACAACTGCTGCAATAACAACTGGACCAGCTAAAGCTCCACGTCCGGCTTCATCAATTCCGGCAAATAATCCATACTCGCTTAGAAACTTAAAATCGCTGCTGTATAGAGACATTATTACCTGTTGGTAGTAGTAAAGCTTTATTCATGCAAAAGAGGATAGCCTAATTCTTTTGTAACACAAAGAAAAGGCGGTAATACTTTTGGTCTATTTCTGAAAGACGTTTAGGATACAAATTTCGGGGAGTATCGGTGGAATGGATAGCTTTTAAAGAAAGCGGTGATTTTTCTATTAAGGTGATAAGCTCGGAACAAAAATATACTCTTTGGCTGTGTTGTTCTTGATGATAGCTGTAACCAATTTGCTCTTTTTGGAAATAGATTAGGCGGGATGTTTGGCTCATTCGGGTTTCATCGAACCATGCTTTATGCATCAAGTAGCCATCCTTGGTATTGGTTGCATTGGTTACATCAGAAAAATTCTCTTCGCTATTCAGTAATGTGGAGATATCGAATATAAACAAGCCTCCCTGTTCCAGAGCAGAATGAACATTTGTAAGAGCTTGAGATATGTGGCTGAAGGTTAACAAATAGTTTATGCTATCGAACATGCAAAGAATAAGCTGATAATCGTTTCCGGGGATAGGATCAGTGAGAGATTTACAATAAAGCTGGGGAGCATTGGTTTTAAGGGAGGCTACTTGAAGCATCTCTTTAGATAAATCCGAGGCATGAACCTCATAACCTTTCATCACCAATCTGCTTGCCACATTTGCAGTTCCGCAAGCAAGCTCGAATATTTTACTTAGTTTATTGGTGCTGTATTGCTTATACCATGTAAGTAAATGAGTTACCCAAAAATTGTAGTTTACATGAGACATGTATTCATCATAATGCAAAGCAAAAAAAGAATAAGCATGTTCTTCGGAAAGCATGGCTTTGCGCAATACTTCAAGGCTATAGGGAGTTTCTTGCAGCTTTTGTTTTACATCTGGCATTGTGATAAATCTGCTTATCCCATTCATAATTAGAGATGTGGGTTCTGACGAAAAATCCATACCCAGATTAAAGGCAGAAATTTCGGGATGCCAGATAATCCATCCATGGGAATTAACTGTAACTAATGCTTTTACCAGATCCTGATTGGAAGTAACTAACACTTCAGAGGGATGCTTTTGTAAAAGATAGCTTGCAGAATCTGGATATATAACCATATTTCTAAGTGATACAAGCTGCTTTATGGCTGGATCGTCCTTTAAGCAACAGGGTGTTTGACCACCAAGGTAAAAACTATCAGGTAACTTTATGGAGCCAGAAACAAGGAGTATTGCCAGATTCTTGTTTACGAACAGGGTGTTTACTTCCTTAAGGTTTTCTGCTACACGAAACGAACCAAAGCTTGCAAAGACAATTGTGGAAACTGCTAAATTATTGATCTCGGGTAAACTGGATAGGTGATGCAAGTGAAATACTTCTGATTTTTGCCCTGCAAGGCTTTCAAGAGGGCAATAGATTCGGAAACTGTTTTTGGGTGTGTCAGGAAAGAATCTGCATGCAGATATGATAGATTCTGCCTCTCCGGATTGCGGAGCAATTATGCTTATCTCGTGTATAGACGTTACCATTTACCCTACCTGGATTTTTGTTAGAAGATTAATTCGAAATATTGGTTAAATTTTTGATGCCCTTATCAATCAGCTCGATGGTCTCGTGCATGGAAGGCATATCGGAGAAGTACTTGCTGTAAACAATACGCAGATTTTGATTTGATTCGTTTATGGGTCTTACATCTGGAAGCTCATATAACAAATCCAAGTTTCCACTTGCACTAACAGTGGCATATTCATGATCAATTGTTTGGATGTAATTTCCATCTTCATCGAATAACCCCAAAATGAAGTATCCGGCAATTTCTACGGGTAATTTGTTTTCCAAGGTGACAAACACATCAGCAGGATGAGGTAATTTACGCAAATCGTATAAGAAGAACTCGTCATCTTGAACCGGTACAATATTGATCTCACTATCCAGCTCGAATGCAGCTTCATCTAACCAATTGCCGGAATAAGACCTTGCAGAACGAAATCCTCCAAAGAAGGCAAGGGTGCGTACTTCATATTTATTCATTCCGGGGTCGTTTATAATATAGGAAGAGGCACTATCTGCTACGCCTTCGCGTTTTACTACCAATACCCAATGGCTCCGTCTGCCAGCTACTTTTACTATAACCTTGTTTCCCTTGTCCAATTCACCCGAGAGGAAT
>JAQVMI010000228.1 GCA_028703735.1 Candidatus Cloacimonadota bacterium
TCTTATTCAAGTGCCTTGTAAAGCGTTCACAAACCTTTTTGAGGGTTGTTTTCTCGTTTAGTTTACTGGCTACTCTCAGACAGATTACAGATTGGCTCTTGAGTATCCCCAGACTCATATCCCGCAGAAAGTTAAACTCTGGCTGAGTAAAGTGTCTCTCAAATTTCTTAATAAACTGTGAAAATTTTACTTGCATGCTTTGCGTGGTTTGTTTTTGTTGATTATTGATCATGGTCGACTCCCTGTTGTGTAGTTTTCATAGATATCCACTAACAGGAGTCGGCTTTTTTGTCAACAAATAAAGTAGACTTATTGTGAATATAATCGTCTGTGCCCCAAAGTAATAGAAATATCGTATTGTAGTAAAAATTCGTAAATAGTACTTCAATATTGAGGGGTTGGTTTCTAACCGATATAAAACTATGCTGTTACCAAATATCAGGAAAAACAATAATAGTGCATTTAGCTGTTTAGCTGAATACTTTTTCAGAAATAAAAGAGCCTGTAAATCACTTCTGATCAATGTCTATGAAGATAGGTGTGAAAATTTCGGGGGGATGCGTGCTTTTTGAACGGGTTTTACTCCCCCCACAAATAAAGCTTGTCAACACAGCTTAGGTTTGAAAATTGGGAGCAAAATAGTGCGTATTAAGGATAGACAAATGAGATTAATATTCTGTTTGATTCTGCTCGTTGTATCTCTAAACTGCTATGCAGAATGGGATTGGGCTCATTCAATAGGTGGCTCTAACATGGATAGAATATGGGATATGAGCTGTGATAGTGCCAGTAATATACTTGTATGTGGAGATTTCTCTGATACTTTGTGGGTGAATGGAACTCCTTATCCGGGATATGGAATATCTGATAGCTTTGTAATAAAATATAGCAGTGATGGTGAGGTTTTGTGGGTGAAAACCTTTGGTTCCACCGGTGAAGATGTAGCTCTGGGGATTGGAACCGATTCCGCGGGAAATTGTTATGTAGGGGGATATTTTGTGGATACTCTCACCTGCCAAAATCTTAGTGCCATATCATACGGCATGTGGGATGCCTATGTGCTAAAGCTGGATCCACAAGGCAATGCATTATGGTTACGCTCCTTTGGAGGAACGCTTAATGATATTGGTTATGGACTATGCGTAACCCCGGAAGGAAGAGTATATGTGGCTGGATGGTTTGCAGATTCGGTAAAATTCACCGCTACCAGCAGCATTGTTAGTGCCGGAGGTAGCGATGTATTCTGTTGCGCATGGGGAACTGATGGAACCTTTGCCTGGGCTAAACGTGGCGGTAGTGAAGGTGTGGAATATGGTTATGAAGTAGCTTGCGATAACTTTGGAAATGCCTACGTTACCGGATCTGCAGGTTCTGGCTCGCAGTTTGGGGAATACTTATTATCGGGTGATGGCATGTTTGTATGCAAATACAGCCCCTCAGGTGAGGTGCAATGGCTGTCTTCCAGCCAGAATGCAGGGGTTATAGGTATCTCGGTGCAGCCAGAGCTTAGCGGGACTCAATATGGTGTAGTTTGTGGCAGATTAACCGGTATGGGGGCAATAGGCAATTTCAGCTTTAGCACCAATGCCGAAAGTGATGATGCATATTGGGCAAAATTCGCAGCAGATACCGGAACTTGGCAGGAGATGCAATATTATGGTGGCAGTGCTTCTGATAAAGGAAAGGATTGCGATTCTCAAAGCTACACGGCATATCTGGCAAGTTTTGAACAGCAGGTTAGCTTTGGTGGAATAAACTTGATAAGCAATGGAGGAAGCGATATTGCCTTGGGTTATGGAAATCTGAACTCTATGCATTACATCTCTGCAGGTGGACAGGATAATGAAGTTCCCACCAGTATAAAAATCCTACCCAATGCAAAAATTGCTATTGCCGGCTGGCACTATGGAGCATGCCAGTTTGGCAGCCATGCAATTGATAGCAATAATTCTGCTAATCAAAACGCTTTTGTAGCTTGTTACAATCCTCAAAGCAGCTCTGAAGACCTACTTGCCACCCCTACCAGAATTTCTGCAAGCCCCAATCCCTTCCATGATAGCATAAACATCACAGCTTCTAAGGTGGATAATGGTAAACAGAATGTGAAAGTTTACAATATGAAGGGGCAACTGATGCGCAAACTAAGTCCCCAAAGCTCTTCCGGTAAAGAAATTCAATACTGCTGGGATGGACTGGATGAACAAGGCAGGAATTGTGGTAGTGGAGTTTATTTGATCCAGGGACACAATTCCCGCACAAAAGTGATTAAGCTAAACTAAGCCAGGATATGGCTAAACTTCCTTGCTTAAGATGTAGAACATGGTGCAATAGGCAAAGCTGAGTAAAGCACCCATAAGAGGAGCAATGGCTCCAACCATGGCATACTTGAAGCTGTATTGCACTACTTCCAGGAAGATCTTTACAGTGTAATATAAGCCACCAGCTATACACAGTGACCATAAGAACATCAATATATAGTAAATACCCTTGGGTTTGGTTATAGAGCCAGAATCCTTTAGATTTGCCAAGCGTCTGAATCCACCCACCAATAATCCGGTAGAGCTAACTACCAAAACAGCCAAACAGGTGGTAACTATTGTGCGATTGGTTATCTTCATGCCGGTGGAATTTACCTGAATCAAAAAGTAAGTAGCACCCGCTATGGCAAAAACAGCAAAGATAATTTCCCAGATTAAGCTGAAAAATGCTGAGTAACGAAGATTAGTAAATGGTTCCAGCGATTTGGCAGATGCTTCATCTGTTTCTGTATCCCATGCGTCTTTCTCGTTTGCCTCAAAACTGTAATCACGGCTTGCCAGGATTGCTTTAACCTGTAAAAACTCCTCACTATCATCAGGAGCGTTTTCATATTTAGCCAACAATTCTTCATCAGTAAGTGCTTCTAAATCAGTAGATTTGGTATCAGTGGTAGTAATATCCACAATTATCTCCTTGGGTTTGTTTAATTGTATTGCGTGCAAGTGTTTTTTAAGCGACTTAAGACACACAAAACTATAGTTATCAATACCTAAAAAGCCGTGGTATCTGTCAAGCCAAATCACTCTTACAGGCATACCACACAATTTTGTATCTAAAGATCACGCTGGGGAAAGTGTTAATATTCACAGGGATTTAGCGGGTTAAACGGATTTAGATTGATTACTTGTTTGAAACACAGAGAAAAAAAAGAGGTTTTTTCACAAAGAGTAAAAGAGAAAAGAGAGGGATGTTGAAGAATGGTTTGATTTTAGCGAACAAGGAGAATAACGTGATGATTTCTTTTATAAACACAGAGAAAAGCAAAGAAAAGCAGAGAAAAACAGAGGTTACTATAACAAAGAGTAAAAGATGTAAGAAAGATTAACTCACAATGATCTCTCTTTTCCTCTTTTGCTCTTTTACTCTTTGTAAAAAGGCATGTTGTAAGTAAGATTAACTCACAATGATCTCTCTTTTCTCTTTTCCTCTTTGTGAAAAATAAGCTTCTTTTAGTGATTAAGTAGGCATAGAGTTTAAGAACATAGAATAATCTGGTTCAACACCAATCTCCCCAAACTCTCTTTTCTCTTTTACTCTTTGTAATATCTGCTTATAACGCTTATGTCAGCTTAATAAGCTATTATGGAAAGTGAATTTAACGCTATCCCCAAAAATAAAACTCGCTATGGAACGTAAATTGAATAATGTTATCTTTACAGGATGTTTTATTTATGGATTGTTTCGTGCATACCGGTAAGCATAGATAATCCTTGTCCACCTTAAGATAAGGTCTTAGACAAGGATAGTTAGAAGGATAAATACTAAATAATGAGAATAGATGTATCTGAATCTGCGAAGCAACACTTGCAGAAGAGATTGGAATTTTACCAGTATAAAAACCGTAAGCCAAGAATTGTGTTAGTGGCACAAACCTGCCATGGGGCAGAGTTTCGTGTAGTTTTTGAAGTATTAGACACAGTAGATGTGGAAGTATCTGTGGATGGTTTTAGTCTGTATGTCCCTACTGAACTAATGGAAGAATATGGTGGTTTCAGTTTGGATATGGAAATATTTTTCTTTGCTCCGCGATTGGTGGTGAAACCCCTTATGCAGAGCTTTAAATGTGATTGTAAGACAAAATGTAATAATGCGAAATCCGGTGTTTAGAGCCGGATAAGTTATAAAGAGGAAATATGAAAAAGATATCTCTTATACTCCTGTTGCTTGTATTGGTAAGCCTGATGATGGCAGCCCCACTACGCAACCTTAAACTGGATG
>JAQVMI010000229.1 GCA_028703735.1 Candidatus Cloacimonadota bacterium
GAGAACAAAGAAATAAACGCAATTACCCTGATTAAAGACCTAATATGTTGCGATCGTAATCGCACAATATTATATTATTTTGCGATTACGATCGCGAAACTACTGGTTTTGGCAGTTTTTAAGCCAATGTTTTGTAAGGTGCAAACTTGCCCGGAACACCGAATTTATTCGGTTGGTACTGCCAACTTTAGTTGGCACTAAACACCCTACTACTACGAAACAATTCCGGATTCAGATAAGTAAACTCCCAATCTTCCGGATTTTCCACCAATTTAGCTTTCACCGGATTTTGCCTGATGTATTCAATAATGCGGTACAGTTCTTCCTGGTTTCTAACCCAATAGTCATAATATTCCTGAAACCAAACACTTCCAGTTCTGTGTAACAAAAGGTTTATGCTTCTGGCGGTGGAGCCTTTTATTTGCTTCATTATATCTGCCAGACTAACTGCATTATCTTCATTAGTTTTGGGCTTAATCACCAAATGCACATGATTTGGCATAATTGCGTAAGCATATAGGTGATACATACTTTCACCTAAGGATTGAATTTTATCGCCTACAAGCATTGCCACCTGTGGATCTGCAGTTAAGGAAATCTCCGAATCGCAATCAGTGTAGGCATCGTCCATAAAGGCAATAAGCTTTTTCTTGTTTTTCAGCTTGATTTCGCTATCAGTGGGATCTGTATCGTGGTTCAGCTTGGTTTTAAATTCGTTTAAGGCATTAAGGTACTTCTGTGGAATGGCAAATGCCAACCTGAAAGTGATAAAAAACACCCCATGTTTGGGTTGATAATGTGGCAGTTTTCGCCGGTAATAAAGCTGATATTGCATAGTAACCTCGAGACATTGTTTTTACTAGGTGTGGTAACTTAAGCTTTGGTGCACCGTATTTGTTTAGTTAGAATTACCAACTTATATTGGAGTTGGACTAAAAGTGCCGAATAAATTCGGCTATTCCAACCGAATAAATTCGGTGTTCCGACTAACAGGCTTAGCCTGATTGCTGTTTAAGAATTGTAATTAGGCTGAAATCAATATCAACTAATAGGTGGTATTCAGTCAACAATTATTAGCAAAAACCTGTTTCTCACTGCTAAGTAATAAGTTATTATCCCATTGATTTATACTTTCTTGTTCTGCCCTTCTAAAAGCATGTCTCAACGCCCCCTTCAGTTACCTTGCAGTTACAAAAGTGCCTGCAAGGTAACTTAATGGAGGATGGAAGCAGTCTGTTGATCAAGTGGAAAAAGCGGATGTCCAGCATTACAAATTGAAACAACTCACATAACTAAAGTATGGGGTGACAAGTAGTTTGGCAAAAAGAATTAGGGGGTATTGTGGTGTGTAAGTGGTTTATTTAGTGTGATGTTAAGTGTGGTTGAAGTAGTCGTAGGGAAGTTTGGCAAAAAATCAGGATTCGAGACTAAGATTGCCAAAAGTTTGGCAAAAATAAACCCACAAGCCTAAAACCTATGGGTTTTGCCAAACTTATGGCAATATGTGGGCAAATAAGTCTATTTTTTAGGGTTGTTTAACCTATATGAAGAATAGGAATAATATGCAATACCGGATATAGCGATAACCCAAAGAGGATAAGCAATAACTTTATATTGATTAAGCTGTGCTTTATTATCCGGGAATTGAGTATCTGATTTAGAAGACATCTTTAATACTGAAGCAGTTATATCATAGCCACCATCATCAGTAGCAGTAAATATATCATCCTTAAACACCACAACCTTCCCCATTGAAGTCTTAACGTGATACTGATCACCAATTACGTCTAAGATATCACCTTTATAGCTGACACCAGTCTTAGTTGTGATGGTAACAGCACCAAGTAACGCTAATAACAAGCCTAACACAGCGATTAATACGACCTTTTTCATTGAGTTTCTCCTTTATTTGGACATATAGAGCATGATATGTATAAAATATAGCGGTTTTGTGGGCATAAGCAAGCTAATATTTACGAATTATAGCAGCAAGAATGCCAATCATTATGATTTCTGGGCTGTTTTCATCATAAACCATAATAGAATTGCGTGGATTAATAGGGATTAACAAAGCTCTTTTACCACGGTGATCAAAATAAACCCGCTTCAATAATAAGCCATCTACACTACGAAAAGCACAAATACGCCCATTATAGTCCACATCGTAATAGCTACGGGATATAATAGCATAATCTCCTGTATAAAGCTCCGGCTCCATGCTTCTACCCGCTACTTTAAAACAGTAATATGGTCCCGGAAGCTCTATAAGTGCCTGGTCAACATGAATGTATTCTGTAGGCTCTAATTCTTCTGCTTCTATACCTATACCAGCAGCTATATCTGCTAATACCGGAAGGGTAAGCAATGTGTGATCCTCCCGCGCACGTACCTTAATGTACATAGAACCCTGACCGGTAAGAAGCCACGATAATTCAGAATTTGTTAATTCTGATATCTTAACAAGTAGATTTTGAGAAAAAGCATTGCGCCCACTTAGGTAGTTGTTAAGCCTGGGAGGCGATATTGCCAATTTCTCAGCAAATTCTTTTTGGCTTATACCTGCCTTGCTTAACAATAGCTTAACTCTTTCTGCAACTTCCATTGTTCCCCTAAATTAACAATTTCTTAATTTTCCTCTTGACATAATTAAGGAATCCTGTATCTTGTCCCTATATGCTAACAATATAAACGAAGAGGTTTAAATGTCAAGCTCAAAATTTGAAACGAAGCCAAAGCCAAGCGGAAAACAGATTCGGAAGGCACTTATAGATTTGGATATGAGTGTAATGGAACTGGCAACCGCTATGCAGGTGTCTCCATATTACATTCGGGAGATATATGCGGAACGGAGAGTTGCCAGGGATATGCGGAAGCGGATAGCCAGGCATTTGAAGGCTGAGTACCAAAAGAGAAACTATAGCCTGCCAAGGTGGGCAAGTATAAAGGAGAAAGTAGCATGAAAGCAAAATCAATGTTCCCAAATTATCGCAAGGTAGACGGATATGGCTGTTGTGGCGATTGTGCCAAGGTGGACGTCTTACGCAGTAAATTGGGGCGACGTGTACTAAAATGCCAAGGAAAGATTGTTGGTGCGTATATGGTGTGTGATGAGTTTGACGACGGATTGCCAGAAGCAGCAAAACAACTGAATGAAGAGTTGCACAAGGAATCTACTCCCAACAAGCCATATGTATCATTTGAAGAATATCAGCAACGACTCAGGGCAAAGATGTCGAATAGTGTTGAGGTGCAAGCATGAAACACGGATATATCATTAATCGTGAGTTTCACCAAGAGTTAGGCTTGGAGAAGCCCGGTGTTGTAATGAAGATTCGCAAACTTGTAACCCTGTTTAGTGATTGGACCCAAACCCCAGCCGGTGATTTTATTGGCTGTACTGTATGCTATCTGGTGTTGGCTGGTGGCTTTTTTATGATTATGCTGGGGTGGTAAGATGAGCAAGTTCTTTGCAATTAAATACACCAAAGATAACCGTGAGCAAAGGCTTAAAGCTATTCGTGACAATAGTATGTTGCTGATGAAGCGAATGGAGATAGCAGAGCCAGGCTACCACTATACCCCCACTGAAAGCATTTTTTCCCCCTTCCGGTTTTGCACCGGAACCTGGGCAAATCAGGCGATAGGGCAACTGCTTAGCAAGGATGATGTTGGTGAACACCTGTGTTATTTTATGCTACGTGAAGATGCACGGATATTGGATGTGGAGTTTGATGTAGTGGTGGCACCAGGAACAATGAAAGTGGAGATAGTGTGAAAACTGCTTCAATATTTAAAGCGCAGTTCAATAATAACGACATTGGCAGGGTCACGCCGCTATACGGACGTCCCGGTGCTGTTGGTGGGCGATTAATGAGCTGCGCTTTAAGTTTTGAGTGTTACGCCGGTTACAAACCGGCTGGAACAACAGCTTACAAAGCTATGTTACAAACACGTACCTCGCCATACCAGGGGGATAGGCACGCGAACCTGTCCCCCATTTTTGGTTTGGAAGGGTAAAGGAGACAGGTATGGCGAACAGCAACAAGTTTTACTTTTGGGAAGAGCGCAGATCGGATCACATCATTATGTATGGTGATGAAGCCCCTGTAAGCCTTCGCATTAAGGGCAATATAGCAGAGCTTAAAAAGCTTGTGGGCTTGATTACAGATGCAATAACCTATGCAAGTGAGCCAGGCTGTGTAGATGGTATTGGAGAGGACGATATAGATGATCAACACGTCCTTATTGAAGCAT
>JAQVMI010000230.1 GCA_028703735.1 Candidatus Cloacimonadota bacterium
CCTTTTTTGAGGAGCAGGGGTATTCGGTGCTCTTCGTTGCTTTAGGATTTATCCGGTGGAATGATCCGAAATCAAAGCTCGACTCTCAAAGAGCTCCTTTAATACTCATACCAGTTGAGTTGCATAGGACGACTATCGGTAAGCCTTACAGACTACAATGGACACAAGATGAGATCATCTCCAATGTATGTATGATCGAAAAAGCCAAAGAGTTTGATGTTAGCATTCCTGTGTATGAAAGCCACAATGATACTATGAGCATCAAAGAGTATATTAAAAGAGTTAAAGCATCAATTAAGAAAAAGGACTGGACTGTTGAAGATCGCTGTTGCCTTGATTTCTTCAGTTTTACTAAGTTCGTGCTATGGAAAGACTTGGATATTCAATCTTGGAATGAAGGAAACGGACCTCTTGAGAATGAACTAATCAGAACGTTGTTGTTGCCTTTAGATGAAACACAGTCCGAATTTTCTGAACTTGAAGACTACAATCAAGAGCTTAAAACTCTGGATGTCTATCATATACTTGATGCTGATCCATCCCAGATTGCTGTTATCGAGGCAGTCAAAAAAGGAACTAACATCATCGTTGAAGGACCTCCTGGCACTGGTAAATCTCAGACAATCGCGAATATAATTGCAGAATTGTTAGGACAGGGGAAAAGCGTTTTATTTGTAAGCGAAAAAATGGCTGCTTTACAAGTCGTAAAAAGCCGCTTGGACTCATCAGGGTTGGGTGATTTCTGCATGGAACTACATAGCCGGAAAACTAATAAACGAGAATTCATTAATTCAATCGCAAATACTTTTCAGTATCCGTCAAATGCTAATCCAGCGATAGATATAGATACATTTAGCAGATTAGAGCACCAACGAGAACAGCTTAATCTTTATGCGAAAACACTATTAACAAAGATAGGGTCTCGAGGGATGACGATTTTTGAGCTCATGAGTCTTAGAGAAGTGGCTTATCGTCATTTTGAACATGAAGATCGCAATTACAAAAGCTTGACCGTCCCATCAGCTTTTGAGATGAATAGCAGCGTTTGGAATCAGATAATACTTGATTTATCTAATGTATCCCAATACGCAAAAAGAATACCTAGTTTTAAGAATAATCCCTGGGGCAAGACTGACCCAACTTTCTTTCTAAATGATGAAATCGAAGATTTTGAGAGTGATCTGTCCCATGCTCTAACATCGTGGACTGCACTTAATGATTTACTTAACCTTCTCCAGAGCAACTATGGTGTTGTAAAACAGGAGATGATAAGTGATTTACATAATTCAGTTCATGCTGCTTCAATAGTCATGGATATGAGGTATGTTGGCAGAAACGTAGCCTACAACTCATTGTGGGAAACTCAAAAGCAAGACCCTTGTTCGATTGTGAGACATCTTCGCAAATATATTGCTGTTAGATCCTTGCTTCGAATAGATCATTCTCTCACTGCTGAAGAGGCAGATGATAGCTGGGTCAAGACATGGACATGTCTAAAAAGTGTTAGACAAATCATCATCGGGATGCTTACGCTTAAAAGCCTTACTGGAGCGATCTATAATGGAATCATTGCCCAAACTAATGATTTCCTGGAGTCTTGCAAAATTGTTGCAGCTACCCCTTGCTTAGAAAGAAAGAGCCTGCTTAATCCGAAATGGAAGGATATCTCTATACCCCAAAACTTGATAACTCTATTATCTGATACACAAAAACAATATATTCTAGCTGCTAAGAACTTCATTCCTGAGTTTTTAGCCCAAGACCACACCTCAACCATAGAGTTTTTTAATATTCTGAAAATCAGAAGGATGAGGTTTATATCTGCCCGTTACAGGAAAGCGAAACTAATACTTAAGCGTAATCTAATCGATAAGACTTTATTGGCAACTGATGGCTTCACAGCTTGCCTTGAAGTTACGTTAAAGTACTTTAATTTGGCAAGAGAGCTGCAAGAATCTCGGGATCTTGGTATGGATCTGTTTGGAAATCACTGGCATGGATTGAAAAGTGACATCAAAAGACTACAAGACATAATAGAATGGCAAATTGATTTCAAGATATTGAATGACAAAGGCTTTTTTAGCGAGGATGCCTATTCCAAGATCAGCAGCGGAGCTGAATCAAAAGAAATTCACTGCGGTGTTAACATGTTTAATGAACTGATGAGTACCATTGATCATCACACACTCAAAATTATGTCATTGATGACACACAAGCATGGAGTCCATCTCACATTCAAAGACTTATTATCAGCTTCCATGGTTCTACTGAAGTACTTCAGAGTAGTTAGGTCCAACACCATCGCCGAAAGCCTGTATGGACATCTATGGAACTCCATCAATTCTCAGGTGGAAGATCTTGAGGGTTTTGCCGAATGGCGTAAAAAATTCATCGATGCAGTTAATATACGACTACTGAATGCAAGGGCTGTCGAGCTACTTGACTCACCGGTAATTGCTAACAATGAGATCAACGAACTTCATAAACAACTAATTAAGCACTCAGAGCTCGTGAAGCTATCTCAAAAGATTTTAAAATTACTCGGGTTTACCGAGGATATTATGGACGCAGTGTTATTCAATCCAATCTCGTTACACATTGATAACCTGAAACGATGGAAAGACAGTATACAAAGTCTAACTTTATGGATTGATTATGTCAGGGCAAAGAAGAAATGTAAGCATAAACTATGCTTTATATTTACGGAAGCCTTGGAAGAATGCACAATAGAAGATGCCGATGATATCGAACCTGTCTTCAAGTCTAGTTATGCTGAAACTCTACTAAAAGAGGCGATCAGAAACCATGATGAGTTAATCAACTTTAACGGGGTAATACATGAAAAAAGGATAAAAGCATTTTGTCGATTGGATAAAAAAGTCATTGAGTTAAATCGTCTCAGGTTGGCAGCAAAGCTTAATACAAATCGTCCTAAATTGATAACTAACGCTACAGATAATTCTGAAGTAGGATTCTTGCGTGGGGAGATCAATAAGAAAAGAGCGCAAAAGCCGATAAGGCAAATACTCTCCAAGGCAGGAAATCTGATCATCCGTGCAAAGCCGTGTTTCCTTATGAGTCCGCTTTCAATTGCCCAATATCTTGATCCTCAATCAATCAGGTTTGATACCATAATATTTGATGAGGCCAGTCAAGTAAGACCCGAAGACGCGCTTGGTTCCTTAATGAGGGGAAGGCAGTTAGTCGTTATGGGTGATTCCAAGCAATTGCCACCGACAATGTTTTTTGATCACATGATGGATGATGATCTCGATACTGATACCAACGATAATTATCCCGATTCTGTTGTGGACACTGAAAGCATTCTACAGCAAAGCAAAAAAAAACTCCCTCTGAAATATCTAAAATGGCATTACCGTAGCAAGCATGAGTCCCTGATTCAGGTATCAAATTCTTTCTTTTACAATAATAGACTGCAGGTGTTCCCTTCTGCTTTGACTAAAGATCCAGATATAGGTTTGCAGTTTCATCATGTTCCGGATACCATTTACGACAGAGGTAAGGGCTCTGTCAACAGACTAGAGGCAAAATGTGTTGTAGATTTAGCGTGCAAACATTATCTTGAATATCCAGATTTAAGCTTGGGTATTGGTGCTTTCAGCGTTAAGCAGCAAGACGCCATCCTAAATGAACTGGAACTCGTGTTAAGGACAAATCCAAGTTTACAACCGCATTTTGCTAAAGATAAACCAGAGCACTTCTTCGTGAAGAATCTTGAAACCATTCAAGGTGACGAGAGAGAAGTAATAATTGTAAGTATCGGATATGGGTTTGATCAGAATCATCAGTTACATATGAACTTTGGACCTCTGAATCAAGAAGGTGGAGATAGACGACTGAATGTACTTATTACAAGAGCTAGGACAAAGTGTATTGTGGTAAGTAATTTCAAATCGTCTGATATGAAAGTCAATGATTCCTCACCACAAGGATTACTGGCTCTGCACGCATATTTACATTATGCTGAAATAGGCGATATGCCAATAGTAAACCATATTCAGGACACTGAATCTCCTTTTGAAGATTCTGTATACGACTTTCTGATCGATTCAGGATACAATGTAGTAAAGCAGGTTGGATGTGCGAGTTTTAGGATTGATATGGCAATAACCCATCCTGAAAATACATCCTATTATGTATTGGGTATTGAGTGTGATGGTGCGATGTATCATTCTTCACGTACAGCCAGAGAAAGGGATCGATTAAGACAAGAAATACTA
>JAQVMI010000231.1 GCA_028703735.1 Candidatus Cloacimonadota bacterium
GCCGCTGGCTTTAATTGCCAAACCCGGCGAAGCAAAATAATTACCCTCTGCTCCCTGAGGGCTGATATCTGCAAGTGCCTTCCAGCTACCCACATCGCTCCAGCCATAGTTTACCGGAATAACTCCCCGGTTTTCTGCCTTTTCCATGATGGCAATATCTATGGGCAAACGTGGCATTTTGGCATAAAGATCAGAGATATCTGCCATGAAACCATGCTGTTCCCAGGTGTCTGCAATATCCTGAGTAATCTGCAATACGTCCGGCAACAAAGCTTGAAAGGCAGCGTAAATTGCCCCGATACTCCAGCAAAACATCCCGCTATTCCAGAAAAAAGCTCCGGAGCGAAGGAATTCCTCTGCTGTGGCAAGATCTGGTTTTTCCTTGAACCGTAAAACATTCCTTACCTGGGGTACCAGCTCTTCACCAGCCTCAATATAGCCATATCCGGTAGCCGGGTAATCCGGAACTATACCAAAGGTAATCAAACGATTCTTACGTGCCTCACTTTCTGCCGGTATCAGGCTACTAAGAAAGCCGGGGACATTGCGAATAATGTGATCCGCCGGTAAAACAAGCATAATTTCCCCATCTGCGTAACGGGTTTTTAGGTATTCCACACTTAGCGCAATACAGGGGGCAGTATTCATGCCAAAAGGCTCTATTATGATGTTTTCCTCCGGTAAACGCGGCAGATGCTGTTTTACCAAATCCACCTGATTTGCCGCTGTTACAATAAAGATATCGTTCATAGAAACCTTGGGAAGCAACCGTTCCACGGTTTTTTGCAGCATAGATGTGCTTCCCAGCACATTAAGAAACTGTTTGGGGTAATCTTTGCGACTTTGAGGCCAAAACCTGCTGCCAGCCCCACCTGCCATAATTAAAGCTATCATTGCTCCACCACCTGAACATCTTTAGGATAAGTAAATTTCCACACCGAAGCGGGAATTTGGGCATTGGTTTTTATGCTGGAAAATTTGTAACTAACCTTGTTCTCATTGGCATCGGTATAGGAAAGAGTATGCACCAAACCGGTTTTTAGATTGATGGAGGCACTTAGATTTTTGATCTGAGGATCGTCGAAAGGTTTTAAGCTGACCTCTGCAAACCCACCTTTATTGCTTAGCACTGTAACGGTGGATTTCTTCCAATAATGCTGCAAAATCTCCACCGGATTCATCTTGTTAAATTCCGGACGGATGCGAGACCTGAATACGGTTTTACTGGGAGCATCGTATAGGTTTACCACACCCTCGGAGATCATCAAATGCTGAACATTTGGTTTACTAAATTTTATTACCATTCGTCCTCTGGTAAAATGTATGTTACCCGTGTAACTGATGCTCTTCTTGATCTGTGCAAAATAGTTTTCCTGTTTCAGGTCTGCCTGGAAGCTGCTAATCTTGTTATAGGCACTATTCATCTTCTGATATATAGCCTCTGAGCCTAAAGAGAAAAGCATGGTGCAGCAAAGCAGCATTAACAGGAATAAAGCGGTGTTCTTAATCATCTTCGGCGATAACTCCTATACGTATCAAATCTTCCCGGGTTGCCGTAACATCACGGGATTTACTGCCCAAATGAGGTCCTATTATTTTTGCTCGTTCCAAAAGGTCTATTAACCTTCCAGCCCGAGCATAGCCAATTTTGAAGTGCCGTTGCAACATGGAAACAGAGGCGGTTCCACTGGATACGATTACTCTGGCTGCTTCGGGGAACAATTCATCATCGTACTCGAAGAGGCTAAGCTCTCCCCGCTCTTCCACTTCCAGGCTGAAATCCTGCCTGGGTTTGGGCTGCATTGCCAGAAAATCGCAGGTGCGGGCAATTTCGTGATCCGAAACAAAAGCTCCATGAATGCGCTCTGGAACTGCCTTACCCGGAGGTACAAACAGCATGTCTCCATTTCCCAAAAGCCTTTCAGCTCCCATCATATCCAAAATAACTCTACTATCCACCCTGGAGGAAACCCGGAAGGCTATCCGTGCAGGGAAATTTGCCTTTATAATACCGGTGATAACTTTTATAGAAGGTCTTTGGGTAGCCAAAATAAGATGTATGCCCACCGCACGTGCCATCTGCGCCAAACGTGTAATTGGCAGCTCTATATCCTTGCCGCTGGTCATTATAAGATCGGCAAATTCATCCACAATAATCACAATATAGGGAAGCTTTTCCAGCTCTTCTTCGGTAGCACTTTTATCGTTATAACCAATAATATCGCGTACTCTGGCTTCCTGTAACAGCTCGTAGCGACGTTCCATTTCTTTCACTGCCCAGTACATAGTTTCCAATGCAGTATCCGGATCGGTAACAACCTGCCCTATCAGGTGCGGAAGATCGTTATAACCCGCCAGTTCCACTCTTTTGGGGTCAATTAATATTAAACGCAAGTCATCTGGAGTGGTGCGCAAGATAAGGCTCATAATAATGGTATTTATGCAAACGCTTTTTCCGCTTCCCGTAGCTCCGGCAATAAGCAGATGTGGCATTTTTGCAAGATCTGCAACCAAGGGTTTGCCAGCTATATCCTTGCCCAAGCCAAAGGCTAATTTCGAATGCATCGCACGCATTTCTTCGGAAAGTAATAAATCCCTAAGATAGATCATATCCTGAGTTAAATTCGGGATTTCTATGCCAATTAAGCCTCTTCCCGGTATTGGTGCCTGCACCCTGATGGTTTTTGCCTTAATAGCCAATGCCAGATCATCCGCCAGGGACGAAAACTTGCTAACCTTGATACCCTTGGCAGGCTCCAGTTCGTATTGAGTGATAATTGGTCCTATATTTACATTCTTTACTTCGGCTTCTATGCCAAATTCCCCCAGCTTGTTTTTAAGAATCTGGCTTGTGCCTAATATCTGGTTTTCAATTTCCTTGCGGTCTCGATCCGAAAGCTTAACCGGACTTTCCAAAAAATCCGCAATAGAGGGCATCATATATTCTCGATCTTCATCATCGGAATCCTGTTCCACTACCCGATGCTTGGTTTTGGTTTTTTTGGGTTCGGGTGTAATAATCTCGTTATTGGTATTTTGTTGGGCGTGATCTTGAATAATGGGGTGGCTGGGCTCAAGTTTTGCGGTAGAAACAGGTTCCAAATCGCTATTAATAGTGGGTTTTATCGGCTTAGCCTCTTTTCCCTTTTCCTCACGCTTGCGCTGAAAATCTTCGATACTAAACTGCACCCAACGCTTCAGACGTTCAAATTCTATAATCAGAACACCGCTTAGAACCATGCCCCCAATTAGAATTATCCTTGCTCCAACTCCGGAAAATACCGCAGCTATAACCCGGTAAAAAAACAAGGGTACCACACTGTGAGCATACACTTCCTGTCGGGAAGATAACAATGCCTGCAACATAAATAGAACAATCAGCAATAAATAGCCCTTTTGGCGTGAACGATCCAGCTCTGGAGCCAGAAAGTATTGCAGGGAAACAGTGCCAATAATGATGAACCCTAACAAAGAAAACCAGTATCCAAAGAGATAGATGAAAACAAAACCAAACACTATGCCAAATACCCCCACAGGATTGCTGGTGTCACTACCGCTGGAACCAAACCAACTAAAGACGCTTCCCCCATTGCGCAAGGTATCCATATCCGTTTTTATGGAATTATACCCCATAACCAAAGCCAGGATCACTAATAGGCTTAGCAAACTAAGGCTTCCGCTTATCATGCGTTTCTGCATGAGGCTTAATGATTTATGTGCCTTGCTCTTGGTAGTAGCCCTTGTTTTTTTGGTTACAGCCATAACATGCCCCACAAATTACTTTGCCGGCTACAGATCTGAACAAAACAAAAGGCTGAGTATTTTGGCATAAATACCTCGCTAAACATTAAAGCGGATGGATATAATATCCCCGTCCTTTACAATATACTCTTTTCCTTCCAAACGGAAAAGACCTTTTTCTTTAAGCACCTTTTCGCTGCCATGAGCAATGAGGTCGTCATATTTAAAACATTCTGCCCTAATGAACCCCCGTGCCAGATCGGAATGAATCTTTCCCGCTGCTGCCACAGCATTATCTCCACTTTCCAATGTCCAGGCTCTTACTTCATCGGCACCTACGGTAAAGAAGCTTATATATCCCATAAGCTGATAGCTCCAGTGAGTTAAACGGTCACGTATGGATTCAGTCATGCCCATATCTGTCATAAACAGTTCGGCTTCCTCGCTATCCAGCCTGCTAAGCTCTTCTTCGAACTTGCCGGCAATAGCGTA
>JAQVMI010000232.1 GCA_028703735.1 Candidatus Cloacimonadota bacterium
ACGTGGAGGAAAAGGCTTGTCTGCCTCTAATTTGAAGCAGGATGATTTTATCCAATATCTGTTTGTGGCAAGCACACATTCTTATATCCTGCTCTTTACAGATCATGGAATGTGCCACTGGATAAAAGTTTTCGAGATTCCAGAAGCAAGCCGTACTGCCCGTGGAAAAGCAATTGTAAACCTGGTAAAATTCTCTGAAGGTGAAAAGATCAGAGCATTTGTAACTTTGAAGAACTTCCATCCGGAACAAACAATAATTATGTGTACCCGTAATGGATTGATCAAAAAGACCCCGCTAACTGCTTTCTCACGTCCTCGTGCAAATGGTATAAAAGCAATAAAGCTTTTAGAGAATGATGAATTAATCGACGCCAGGATCTCTGATGTTGGTGATGATATTCTTATGGCTACACGCAATGGCTTCTGTAACAGATTTAACGAAAAAGAAGCCAGAGCCATGGGACGCTTTACCAAAGGTGTTCGTGGTTTAAGGTTACGCGAAGGGGATTATGTGATCTCGATGACCATTGCAAGTTCTGCGGACATGCTGGAAAATGGAGAGCCTAATACCTCCAGTATTTTGGCAATTAGCGAAAACGGCTTTGGAAAACGTAGCCCCATATCACATTACACGGTTACAAAACGTGGTTCCAAAGTGGTTATAACCCTTAAAACCTCTAAGCGAAATGGTCATCTTGCCTCTTTAATGTTAGTGCGTGACGAGGATGATCTGATGATTATTACTCAGGAAGGCATGATTATACGCCAAAGAGTAGCTGAAATATCCCAGGTAAGTAGAAATACACAGGGTGTAAAATTGATCAATCTTGCTGCCGATGATGAAGTGCGCGATATCTCTATAGTTCCAGCAGAACCAGATGATGAAACACTGGATAAAGAAGTGGAAACACTGAAGGCTAATCCCGTGATAAACCTACTGGATTTGGCAGAGAAAGAGATTGAGATTCCTGTAACTGAAGATATAGAGGATCCGGAAGATTTGGAAGAATCTGACGAACAAACCGATAATGATGAAACTGAATCTGAGGATGAATAATACTTCCCGAAACATAATGAACTTAATACTCCCGGCAGTGATTTTATTACTGTCGGGAGCTTGTTCAATCCGCTACTATCAACCTGCAACAGGTATCCTGAATGAAGACCGTTTTGCCATAATCCGCTCTGATTCGCTCTTGATAGCAATCCGCCCTTCAAACTATCAGGGGAGCAATGGAGAATTAAGCAGCCGTTACTTTCCTGTATTCATCAGGATTAGAAACAATTCAATTCGAAAGCAAACCATTGGAGACAGCAACTTTAGCATCTTGGCAAATGAGAAACAATACGATCCCATTCCACTGGATTATATTCTGCATAATATCGGACAGAATCAATTGTTAAACGCGAATTCGGATCCATTTGATCTAAATGATGCCGTTACTATGCAAAACACATTAGCCAAGGAACAGGATTTGTATTATGATGTAGTGGCAAATGCTTTTGGCTACGGCGATATTCTTGTAGGTGGAATCAAAGAAGGATATTTATTTTACAACCGCAGCATTGCAGATGCGGATAGCATAAGTATAGATGTCTTTGGCAAAAGCATAGGTTTTGTAAAGAAATAGCTGCTTGGTTTAGTTTCCTCTTTTTAGCGGAAGAAATTGCAATTCATAATCTTGTTTCAGTTTATTACCAGCAAAATCATGGGTACTTGCAAGTATTTTTAGGGTATAGGTGCGATAGTTTACCAAATCCTTTTTTGGCTTGAAACGTTGTATTCTACCGGTTGAAGTTAACTGCTCCAAAGGTATTTCATCGTTACCAGAGATTAGTTTGGCTTGCACATTTGAGGCAGGGATAATCTCGGAGAAGTGCACCTCCAAAACAGGGCTTAAACTATTTACAGAAGCTCCATTACGTGGATTCGTCCAGGTTACTTTCGGAGCAGTAGTATCAGCTTTAACGCTTACTTTGAATTTACTTTCCAGATTTTGAGAAACATTTCCCTTCAAATCTATGGCTTCCTGCACTTTAAGAGTGTATTCCCCGCTTTCCAATGCATCACAAAGTAACCAAACACTGGATTTCTCCAATAGATGATGCGCTATCTGAACTGGGGTTTTGCCTATGATTGAGACGTTTTTGTAGCTCTTAAGGTTTTCTTCAAAAACCACTTGAACTTCATTTGTGCTTACAGGAGCTACGATGCGAATGAAGGGTTTACTGCTGTCTGCATAAGCCAAATTAATATCCAACGTGGATACAGGTTTGCCATCGGTTAAACCTTCGAAGGTAGGATCAAGCCCAAAATCATATCTACCATTCTGATTTTTATCGATGAAGGCACGCAACAAATGCACTTGAGGGTTAAGTGCATCAATAGCATAAGCACCTCCAGATACTCTGTCACTTAGCACCAAAAGCGAATCAGCAGATAGCAAACTGATATCAATCGGCAACCCAGAATCGATGCTTTCTTCATAAGTAATTGTTCCTGCAATTCGGGATTTGTTCAATTCTCCCTTGCGAAAAACAAGAGTCTGGTTCTTAGCCAAAGCATTTCCCCTTGTATCCTTTAGCCTTGTGGTAAGGGTTACAAAATAATTTGTGTTATCCTGCAAGGGTTCATTAATCTTAAGTTTTAGGGTGGAACCATCCAAGCTTAGTTTTTTGCTTTGCACCGGGGGATAGATGTAGATGGAATTAGTAAGTGAGCTTTTGTCCATGTTCTTCGAAAATGAAATTTCCAGCAAGCCATTGGAAAGCTCTCCAAATTCTGCAGGTGAACTACCAAGAATCACAGGCTTTTCTGTATCTTCCGGTCCTCCGGTGGGGTTACGTTTACTACCACACCCTACAATAACTAATAACATTACAGTTAGATACAGTAGTGTACGTAATAGTTTACTAAAGCTCATGCTTACTATCTCTCATATTATAGATGTATTTACCTATTATATCATATTCCACATTTACCAAATCTCCGGCTTTTAAGGCAGCAAGGTTTGTACCAAGCAAAGTAGTTCCGATAAGTGCTATGCTGAAGTTCCCAGATCTTAGCTCTGCAATGGTTAAGCTGGTGCCATTGATAGCTACAGAACCTTGTTTAACTAACAAGTGACGATCTTCGTTTTCAATCTCGAATTGCAGATAATCCGTTCCCATTTTTTTGAAACGAGATTCAACCCTAAGGGTTCTATCCACATGTCCTTGAAGCCAATGTCCATCCAATCGGCTATCTAATTTTAAAGCTCTTTCCAGGTTTAGCACTCTGTTCACCTGCCAGGATTTGGCAGTGCTTTTTTCCAGAGTTTCGTTCATTATTTCTACATCGAAGCCTAAGCTATCAAACTGCGTAACAGTTAAGCATATTCCATCGCAAGCAATACTGCAACCAATCTTTAGATCATCAAACAGAACTGGCTTGGCTACTCGCAGATGTTTCTTTCCGCTAATAGCATTTATCGATAATATCTTAGCCGTGTTTTCTATAATTCCTGTGAACAAAATCTTTTTCCTATTAAACTTGGTAACGTCTGTTCCACGCATTAGCCAAAGTATTCAGGCTGCTAAATTCCAAATCTCCCCCAAAGGGAATACCTGTGGAAAGGCGGGTAATATTTAGTGATCTATCTTTTAGCAGTTCCCACAAATAATGGATTGTAGCTTCTCCTTCGGGAGATGGCTTCAATGCCAGAACAACTTCCTGGGGTTGCAGAGCTGCTATTCTATTTAGCAGTAAGGTGCTGTGGATTTGTTCGGGACCATAACCATCAATAGGGGAGAGCAGGTGACCCAGCACAAAATATCGCCCTTTGAATTCATTCATGCTTTCGATTATCTGAATGTCCGAATTACTTTCAACCACACATAGATGAGTATCCAGCCTATCATTTGCTGTGCAGATAGGGCAGGGATCGCTTTCGGAAAGCATGTTACACAAGCTACAAGTGGTGAAGCTTTCTACGGTGGTTTTTATAGTATCCGCAAGTTGCAGCGCAAAGGCTTTATCTTGTGCCACTAAAAACCAGGCAAGCCGCTGAGCTGTTTTTCTGCCAATACCGGGAAAGCGGTTTAAAGCTTGAATCAGTTTTTCCAGATTTCCAGATAAGATCATTAAAACAAACCAGGTATTTTCATGCCTCCGGTAAGCTTACCCATAGCATCATTAGAAGCTTCATTCACTTTATTGCCAACTTCCTGAAGTGCTGCCATGATAAGGTCT
>JAQVMI010000233.1 GCA_028703735.1 Candidatus Cloacimonadota bacterium
CTGTTTTTTCACAAAGAGTAAAAGAGAAAAGAGAGATGGGAATGTAGGGTTAGTTTGTCGGTTATGGCAAGGATTATAGCTGATACTGGGTGGGTTGTTCTTTTTATTTACAAAGAGTAAAAGAGTAAAGAGAGATGGGGATTTAGGGTTAGATTGTCGGTTATGGCAGGGATTATAGCTGATACAGGGTGGATTGGTCTTTTTTTTCACAAAGAGTAAAAGAGAAAAGAGAGATAGGGATTTAGGGTAAATATGTCTGTTATGGTAAGGATTATAGCTGATTCTGGGTGGATTGTTCTTTATTTTCACAAAGAGTAAAAGAGAAAAGAGAGATGGGAATGTAGGGTTAGTTTGTCGGTTATGGCAAGGATTATAGTCAATACTGGGTGGATTGGTCTTTTTTTTCACAAAGAGTAAAAGAGAAATGAGTGAATTTGTGATAGGTGTTAACACCTGATCATACAAGAAGTTACTGACCATTAAAAAGCCTCTTTATGCCATCTTTGAGGATGGGAACATTGAAGTTTATGAGAAGTCCAGCAGGTTTATTTGCCAGCCTTAAATAACTGATAAGTTGCGCTTCGAAAATGTGGTTCCACTCGTTAACCGCCTTAAGCTCCACAATTACTGTGTCCTCAACAAGTAGATCAGCCCTAAGCACAGAATCAAGCTCCAAACCTTTATAGTTCAGAGATATATGAAACTCATCATGATATGCAATACCACGTAGGGTTAATTCCCGGCACAAACATTGGTGATAAATTCTTTCGAAAAGTCCTGGTCCCAAGGTTTTATGAACCTCAATGCAAGCTCCAATAATCTTACCACACAGAACATCGATTTCTAAATTACTCACTTCTCAACTCTCTTTTCTCTTTTACTCTTTGTTAATGTATTCTCTTTTCTCTTTTGCTCTTTGTTAATCTACTCTCTTTTCTCTTTTACTCTTTGTTAATCTATTCTCTTTTCTCTTTTACTCTTTGTTAATGTATTCTCTTTTCTCTTTTGCTCTTTGTTAATCTACTCTCTTTTCTCTTTTACTCTTTGTTAATGTATTCTCTTTTACTCTTTTACTCTTTGTAAAATCTGTCTATTACCACCTTTATCATCCTGCAATATCCCGCTTTTACTCTTTGTTAATCCTCATTTCCAGAAAGTCTCATTGTCTCTGCCGCACTAATAACAGCATCGATTATCTGTTGATAACCTGTACAACGGCATAAATTTCCTTTTAAGGCACTGCGAACTTGCTGTCTTGTGGGTAAGGGATTTTCTTTCAGCAAAGCATAGGTGGATAACACCATTCCGGGAGTGCAGAACCCGCACTGAATGGCACCACAATCCACAAAAGCCTGCTGAATCGGATGTAAAGTGCCACCGGGAGGAGTTAATCCTTCTATGGTGACAATGGTTTTATCTAAAACATCTTGCAATTTTAACTTGCAGGATCGCATAGCTTTATCGTTTACAAGCACAGTACAGCTTCCGCAAACTCCAATATCGCAGCCGATCTTTGTGCCGGTTAGCATCAGATCTTCCCGTAGAAAAGCAGCCAGGTTTCTTTCCAATAAAGCTTCGGTTACAGGGTATATTTTGCCATTTATGGTAATATTCATTGCTTAGTTCCTTTGCATAGTTCAGCTACTTGCGGTGCCAAAGGCATGTTAGTGAAGCGTTTACCTGTTGCCCTATAAAGAGCATTAGCAATTGCAGGAGCCATCAGCTCCAAAGTTGGTTCGCCAATTCCCTTAGCTCCGGAAGGGGAAAGGGGATCGCGGTTTTCCACAAAGATAGCGGTCATATCCGGCAGATCGGTGCTGCGTAATATGCGGTAGTTGTGATAGTTAGTTATTTTGGGATTACCATTTTTCAAAGGCACATCCTCGTATAAACCATATCCTGCGCCCATTGTCATCCCGCCATAGAACTGTCCTGCTAACATGGCAGGATTTACTGCCTTACCCACATCGTGAGCAGCAACCAGATTCAGCAGGGTTATTTGTCCGGTTTTAGCGTTCACTTTCAGTTCCACAGCCTGACATCCATAAACCCAGGTAAAATAGGCATTTCCGTGTCCTGTCTCCTCGTCCCAGCTAACTCGCGGAGCCTGAAAAACTCCAAAGGCATAAGGGTAAATTTGTTTGTTGTAACACATGTGAACTGCTTCAAAATAGGAAGCCGCCATTTCGCCTGTTTCATCATAGACTGCTCCATCGTTATAGCTACAGTTTTGCAGTCCCAAAGCGGTTTGAACACCTTCGCACAGGCGTTGTTTTATAATATTTGCGGCATTTACAGTAGCTCCGCTGCCCATAATAGTGCCTCTGGATGCCACTGTTGTTCCGCCATCAGGAATATTTGAAGTGGAGGGATAGCGGTAACGGATTAGCTCTTTTGCTATGCCAAGCTCTGTTGCAGCAGTTAAGATCATTGCGCTTTCGGAACCCTGACCGTTTTCGTGCACACCTGTTTCCAATAGAACACTGCCATCGGGCTGAATATTTATAATCGCACTGTTAAAATCTGTGCCCTCTGCACCAAGGCTCATGCCACGGTATGAGATGGCATAACCAATGCCATACCACTCATCTTTTGTGAGATTACCAAAATCACATTGCTTGCGTTTGGTTTCATAATCTATCTCTTTTAGCACTGCATCCATCACCTCACCAAGAGAAACAGTGTGCTGATCCAGCTTTTGACCTGTGATGGTAATGCTATTCTGATGCACCATGTTTAGCCTTCTGAATTCGCTTTCGGAGATTCCCAGTTTTTCCGCTGCAATTTCCATTAACTGCTCTATGCTAAAATTTACCTGAGGTGAACCGAACCCTCTGAAAGCTCCGGAAAATACGTTATTGGTATAAACGCCATAAACGTCGCAATGAACATTGGGAACCTCGTAGCATCCACAACATTGAACTGTGGAACGCCATGTAACCCAAGGTGTTACACTGCAATATGCCCCCCCGTCTGCTACCATGCGTACCTGCACAAATTGAATTTTCCCTTTTTGGGATACACCCATGCGGTAATCCAGTTTGTAAGGATGCCTTTTGTAGCTTTCACGCATACTCATCTCGCGGGAGTAAGTTATCTTCACCGGTTTTTTGGTTAAATAGGCACATAAAGCAGCACGGGCACAAACCAAAGCTGCGGTATCATCCTTGCCTCCAAAACCACCTCCCATGGGTATGGTTTTCACTTCTACATCTTTTAGCATCAAACCCAAAGTGGAAGCTACAAAACGTCTGGTACTAAAAGGATGTTGCATGCTGCCCAGCACTTCCATCACTCCATCAGGGCGTAAATTACATAGCGCAGATTCCGGTTCTAAATAGGCATGCTCTATGCGGGAAGTATTAAACTGCTGTTCGATAATAAGATCGGCATCTTTTTCGCCTTCGTTTACGTCTCCCGTGCGGACACAATGATAATTGCATACATTGCTACCGTGATCTGGATGCAAAATAGGTGTTTCGGGTTTTAAAGCTTCTTCGGGATCGAAGATTCCGGGAATTTCTTCCAGAACCACTTTGATGAGAGGTAGTGCTTCCAAAGCTGTAGCTCTGCTTTCTGCTACCACCAAAGCTATTACGTCTCCTGTGCTGCGAATCCTTTTGTTAACCAGGGTTGGATAGTCTTTTATTATTTGCCCAAACAGGATGTTACCGGGGATATCCTCTGCTGTATAAACAGCCACCACGCCTGAAAGTGCAAGAGCAGCAGCATAATCTATGGAAATAACTGTGGCACTTGCAACCGGTGCATGCAGCGGTACAGCGTGTAGCATGCCGGGCAGGGTGTAATCATCGGTATATTTGGCAATGCCTGTAACCTTGGCTATTGCATCATTACGAAAGGCTTTATCGGTTTGTTTCATACAGTTCTCCGCAGTTCAAAGTGAGACCAAAAATCAATCCAGGGGTTATAAGTATCTGCAAAACTGGGAATCACCGGATTTGGTGCTCCCAAACGTTCCACGCGGTAAAGGGGCTTTTTGGGGTTAAAACCCATCAAATGTGCAGGATTAAAGCTGATTAGCTGGAAAAGCTGCTCCAAACTAAGCTTTCCCTTATCCACCAAATGCTCTGCTAAAAGCGTAAATAAGGCACCACTTCCTGCGATACCCATGGGTGTTTTGGCAGGATGCAGAATTCCTGCATCCTTTGTATCGCAAGTAAAAGC
>JAQVMI010000234.1 GCA_028703735.1 Candidatus Cloacimonadota bacterium
TGCGCGTTCTTTAAAGTTCTATCGATTTATTAAGCTATTACTACAATACTTGGAAACTCCCATATTAGCAATTCATGCCCAAAGCAGCATTGATGCCGAGAGATTTGCAGCAGTATTTAACAAACCTGTGTTCAATAGCAGCAATTTAAAATACGCCTTGTATCTGGAAGAGTATGATAGTAGTTCGATGCGCAAGGAATGGGGGTTTGGAATTGATGATTTTATAATTTGCTGGGGTTCATCACGTCCCGGTGAAGAAGCTTTGTTAATTTCGATTTTACCGGAGTTATCCCTCAGCATCCCCAATCTAAAGATTATTATTGCTCCCAGGCATCTGGAGAGGTTACCCGAACTGCAAAACCTGCTTATAGAGACAAATTACAAAAAGTATAGTGATAGGATAGAATCCATTTCTGCAAATATCTTGTTGATAGATGAAATGGGAGTTTTGCCCAAAGCTTATGCAATATGTGATATTGCCATAGTTGGTGGTTCTTTTAGGGATTTTGGGGGGCACAACCCTCTTGAACCAGCGTTTTATTCCAGACCAATAGTAATAGGTGAATTCCACAATTCTTGTAAGGAATCGGTTACAAAGCTGCAAGAAAACGCTGGAATAATGATATCTGATGCAAAATCTCTGCTACATGATTTGCAGAAATTAGCAAGTAACCCTGCTTTAAGAACTAAGATGGGCAAGAACTCTTGCCAGGTGCTGAGGAATAACTCTTCCGCATTAAACATCCAGCTTGAAGCTATTATTCAAGCTGCTTCCGAGAATTGATAATGCGTGAGGCAATGCACAACAAAGCTTGTAACCCTCTGGGAAATGCTCCAGGCTATATAATGTGCCTGCTTTGTCCACATTTATGCAAACTAAATAATGGAGAAACAGGTATCTGTCGTGGCAGGAAAGCTATTGATAACAAACTATACGCAGTTAATTATGCTGAAACGGTTTGCATTTCTCTTGACCCAATTGAAAAGAAACCACTGTATCACTATAATCCCGGATCTTACATTTTATCTTTGGGACCAAACTCCTGCAACTTATCCTGTTCGTTTTGCCAAAACTGGCAGATAAGTCAGGTAGCCAGCCCTACAAGCTACATAAGTATTGAAGAGCTTGCCAAACAAGTACGAAGTGGTGATAATCCTCAGGTAGCTTTTACTTATTCGGAACCCTTAATGTGGTATGAGTACATCATGGATTTTGCAGATTATGCACCGGATATTGCGATAGTTTTAGTAACGAATGGCTTTATTAATGAATTACCATGGAAGCAGATTATTCCCAAAGTGAAAGCTGTGAATATCGATCTAAAAGCATCAACAGAAGATTTTTATCTTAAGCAATGTAATGGAATGCTACAAACCGTAAAGCAGAATATCCAATTGGCAGTAGAGGCTGGCATCCACGTAGAAATAACCTACTTATTGATCCCAGGTTTAAACAACCAACCAGAAGAAATTGAAGAACTGGCAAGCTTTGTTGCTAAGCTGGATCAAAACATTCCACTGCATATTTCTGCATATCGTCCGATGTATAAAATGCAGATTCGAGCTACTACCACCGAAGAAGTTAAAATGGCTTGCGATATTGCTGCCAAGCACTTGAAGTATGTATATGCGGGAAACTGCTATCTGCCTCAGTATTCAGTAAGTAGGCTTAGATGAGTTTCAAAAAAGCACTTAAAGAAATCAGTATAGCGGATATGTTGCTACTGATACTAATTTTGTTTTCTATCTTCATGTCGGCAAAATACTTCAGCAAGGCAGATAATGCCCAAAGCGTCTATATATATAAAGATAATTCTCTTATTGAAGTTTACCCCTTAGAGAAAGACGCAAGTATAATTATTGACACTCATAATAGAGTGCAGATTAAAGGAGGAAAGGTGCGCATGAGCTATTCCGATTGTCACGATAAACGATGTGTTAAGCAAGGATATTCGGACAGTATGCCCATAATCTGCCTTCCAAATAAAGTGATAATTGAGGTTAAAGCAAATCCTAAGGATAAAAGATTCATACTACAATGATTTGCTGTTATCCTGTAACTAATCCGACTACTAAAAACCTGCTAAGGAAAGAACTGTTCAAATTCTAAGCATAAAATTGGATAAGACTAAGGAAAACTAATGTTAAAGTTTGCAATATATGTATCCAACCACGGTTTTGGGCATGCTTCTCGTGTGAGTGCTCTGGCAGAAGAATTTAGCCGCTTCGGGATTTTCTGCCACATTGTAAGTGCTAAACCAGAGTTCCTGTATCACAATCTTAACCCAAACTATTGCCAGATACATAAGAGATGTATCGATTTTGGGGTGGTTCACGAAGCAAATTTAAAGGTAAATGAACAGGAAACTACTGCAAAACTATTATCACTCTTTGAGAGTCGTAATCAGATAATGGAAAATGAATCACGCTTTATGCGTGAAGAAAAGATATCCTTGGTAATTGCAGATGCCCCTTTTTTGATTGCTGATTCCTGTGCTTATTTAGGTATAACACTATTTGCCCTCACGAACTTCGAATGGCATTATATATACAAATACTTGTTTGCTAAAAATGAGGAATTGATTCCTCTGATTAATACTATTTGGGCATTGTATCAACGATTCGATTGCTGCTTCGCTCTGCCTTTTAGCACAAAGGAAAGTGTTGCAGCTTTCAGAAATGTGGATCAGTGTGGATTGCTTGCCAGAAAGAAAGATCACTATACAAATATTCGCAAGCTTTTTGGCATAGCAGACGAGGATATGGTTTTGTTAGTTATGTTTGGAGGAGAAGGAGCACTGGATTTGAACATTGAAACACTTTGCAGGGGGTTCCAAGGAAAAGTGTTCTCAACTTTCAAAAATGTTAATTCTGAAAATCATATTACTGTGAATGTGGATGACGATTTTTTGGATCTTCTGCATGGATCAGATATTATATTGTGTAAGCCAGGATACAGCACCTTGGCAGAAGCTACCCAAATGAATAAGTACATAGTTTATTGTCCTCGTAAGAACTACCCGGAAGAAATTGCCTTAATCGAAGGTTTGGATAAATATGGTAACTGCCTGAATTTGGATAGTTTAACGCATAGCAGTGAAGAATGGAAAGCTATCTTTAAAAGTGTGGTGGTAAGAAAAGCAAGCAATGCTAAGTATAGAAATCAAAATACCACTGTTGCCGGAAAAATTGTAGCTAAACACCTCAATATCTCAAATCCACATGCAAGGTTACTTAGTGTTTTCGATTTAGGAACCAATAATCTGAATTACACCTTGTTTGATTTAAACAGTGGAAAAACTATACACCGAGCTTCCTGCCTTACTGGCTTAGGAAAAGGATTCAAGGGTGAAAGCTTGTCCAAAGGCAGATTAACAGCAGCTAAGCAGATTATGAAGCCATTTTTCGAGCTTGACTCATGTATAAATTCTGAAAAAAAGGTAATAGCAACAGGTGTATCGCGTCTTGCCACCAATGCAAATGATCTGGGAATCTGGTTAAGTAAGAAGTATCCGGTAGATTATAGCATTATTTCTGAAATGGAAGAATCCCTTTATGTTTATCATGCAGTGAAAGCTATGTCAGGTGGGGAAGAGGGGACTATTGCAGTTGATCTTGGTGGTGCAAGCACAGAGTTTGTGCAGATTAAACGTTATGGCAAGTTTTGTGATCAAAGCCTACCTATAGGTTTATTAAATCTATACGATAATTTTGGAGCTGATACAATAGCATTAACACCATTTATAAAGCAGCAGCTTGATAGACTGCAATTTACACAGTGCCACAAACTGATTGGAGTTGGCTTAACACTTACCTATCTTTCTAAAGTGATTAATAAGTACCAGGGCAATGAATTAGGAAAAATGCATGGATCTGGGATATCCCTGAATGCCTTAAACGAATTGTCCCAGAAAATGGCGAATAAGCAAGATAATGAGTATTTGCCCTACCTGGAAGCAGATTCCTATCTACCCATTTTACAACTTAGCACGGCATTCTTTATTTCTTTACTTGCCAAATTTATGGTTTCGGAAATTATAGTATGCGAAGATGGAATCTTAGTTGGATACGCAAGATGGACACTTGGCAAGATTAACAAATCCAGTAACATATTAGTAGAGCGTGGATAATTAAACTTCTATACTCCAGAATCAAAAGGTTGGAAATAACATAGTGAATTTT